>CAYRAD010000036.1:0-6556 GCA_964422135.1 uncultured Vicingus sp. | reverse complement strand
TTATTTCAAAAACAAAATAATGAGTCCTTTATTAGATTCTTCACTGTTTTTTATTCTGTTGATAGAGCAACCATTAAACATTGTTCAGAATGACAGTTATTGTAGTTATTTTTTACAGTTTACATACATCGTTAATTTGGTATTTCTATTCTGCCAGAAATAATACTTGTTTATTGATAAATTTACACTCTAAAACTTTACACAAGCTTAAATGTATTTAAAATTTATACTAATCGCTATTTTTATTATTATATCTGTAGATATTTATTATTACAGGGCATTAAAAAAATGGGTGGAGCGTTTTAATATTGTTTTAAGAAAAACCTTTAAAATTGGGTATTGGGCTTATAGTATAGCTTCTGTTATTTTTATGCTTCTGGTTACTTCCTACTTCATAAGCAAACAAGTGCCGCCCAAATTTGCCAGGGTTTATCTTTTTGGAGTCATCCTTATTATTCTGGTTTCTAAAATAATTGGTTCTGTTTTTATTCTGATGCATGATGTTGGAAGTGTTTTACTCTTTATCAAAAAGAAATTATTCCAAAAAGAAGAAGTAAACTATTCAACGAGCCGCAGACAGTTTATAAAAAAATCAGCAATAGTAGCTTCTGCTATTCCATTTGGAACGCTAATGTTTGGCGTTTTCAAATCAGCCTTTGATTTTAGGATAAGAAAACAAAAACTGCATCTGCCATATCTTCCGGAATCTTTTAAAGGATTAAAAATCGTTCAAATATCCGATATTCATATCGGAAGTTTTATTTCCGATGAACCATTGAAAAATGTAGTAGATCTGATAAAAAAGCAGAAACCTGACATCATTTTCTTTACCGGCGATTTAGTCAATGAAATTGCCGAAGAAGCTATTCCATTTATGGATATTTTAAAACAATTAAAAGCTCCTTTGGGCACATTCTCCATATTAGGCAATCATGATTATGGCAATTATTTTTATCAGGAAGATGATGTTGAAGGAAAAGCACATAATTATTTACTTATGAAAAAAATTCATCAAAAATTAGGATGGAAATTGCTGTTAAATGAAAATCATATTATCACAATTGGTGATGAACGATTAGCAATATTAGGTGTCGAAAACTGGGGAAGCCAATTAAGGTTTCAAAAATTCGGAGATATCAATAAAGCTAAAAAAGGTTGTTTGGAGAATGATGTAAAGTTACTTTTAAGTCACGACCCGTCTCATTGGGATGCAAAAATTATCCCCAACCATAAAGATATCTCGGCTACTTTCTCTGGCCATACGCATGGAATGCAATTTGGAATTGAAATACCCGGTTTTAGATGGAGTCCTTCCAAATATTTATACAAACACTGGGCAGGATTGTATAAAAACAAAAAACAACAATTGTATGTAAACAGGGGGTTGGGTTTTATTGGATATCCCGGAAGAGTTGGTATCTTGCCAGAAATTACTGTTTTTGAAATTTCTTAAACTATGACAAAAAGTATATATGTTTCTCTCCTCTTTTTTCTCTTGTCTTTTATTTCTTTTGGACAAAACTATGTTGATTTGGCAAGGCTACACTATTCAACAACACCACAAAATGAATTTGATAGCATTGGAGGAACCACCAACATCGAAGAATTTGGTGCTGATATCACCTTGCCCATTAAACTAAATGAGGAAAATGCATTTCTAACAGGTTTTTATATAGAACAGATTAAAACAAAAATTCATCCACTAGAATATTCAAGAACTGTTTCTACAATAAATCTTAAACTTGGTTTTAATAGAAACCATTCAGAAAAATGGAATGGCACTTATGTGTTATTACCAAAATTATCTTCTGATTTCTCAACCACTGGCAGCAAGGATATTCAAATTGGTGGATTAATATTAATGAAATATAAAAAGAGTGAATTTTTTAAATACCATATCGGTGTTTATGCAAACAATGATTTGCATGGTCCTTTGATTACCCCTCTTCTTGGGTTCTATTACAAAAGTCCAAATGATAAACTTGAAGCTAACTTTACGCTTCCAATATGGGCAGATGTAAACTACAAATTAACAAATTGGTTAACTATGGGAAGTAATTTTTCAGCAATTACCAGAACATATAACTTGGGAAATGATTACGCTTATTTGATGAAAAAAACCAATGAAATTTTTGGATACTTACAATTTTCCATTAAAAAAAGCTTTTTAATTCAAACCAAAGCAGGTTATTCAATAGCAAGAAGTTATGAAGCTTATACCAATGCAGACAAAGTAAATTTAGACATTTATGGAATTACTTTTAATGACAAAAGGACACTTCTTAACCCCACTTTTCAGGATGGATTGATTTATAGATTTAGATTAATTTATAGGTTTAATCTTGAATAAATTAATCAATACAAGATTTGTTTAACTTTGCAAAGCTTAATAAACATACCAATATGAAGATTGCAGTTTTTCCCGGTTCTTTTGATCCGATAACCATAGGTCATCAAAATATAATTGAACGAGCTTTACCTCTTTTTGATAAAATTATTGTTGCTATTGGAATAAATACTCTTAAGAAATATCATTTTAGTCTTGAACGAAGATTATATTTTATCAAACTTACTTTTAAAAATCATTCTAAAATAGAAGTTGCTACTTACGATGGTTTAACAATAAATTTTTGTAAAAATGTAAATGCAAAATACATATTAAGAGGAATAAGAAATGTTGCCGATTATAATTACGAAAATTCGATAGCACAAATGAACAAAGCAATGGAAAACGATATTGAAACTATTTTTATTCCTACAATTCCAGAGCTATCTGCAATAAATTCAACAATTATTCGTGATATAATAATTAACGGTGGTGATGCAGGTAAATTTGTCCCCGAAATAATCAAAAACGAGTTAGCAAAATTTAGTTAGTTACGTATATGAGGTTCAGACAACTATTCATTTTAATATTTACTTTATTTTTTTCAAATTTATTTGCGAGTAATGTTGTAATTAAAGGAAATGCAAATAAATTTAAAGGTAAGGAAATTACCATCTACCAATATGATGACTACTTAAGCCATAAAAAAGAGCAGGTTGGATTTACAAACATTGCCGAAAACGGTTCTTACAAATTTGAATTTAACCTTAATGAAATTAAACAGGTTTTTCTGAGAATTGAAGATAAAACTACATGGTTTTTTGTTCAGCCCGGCAAAATATATAATATTAATTTAACCTTTGATGAAGAATACAATAAGGGAAGAATATACGATAAAGAGCTTTCTTTAATTTTTAATTTTCCGGTACCTGCAGAAATTAATCAACAGGTAAAAAAATTCAATACTAAAATTGACCAATTTATTGAAGATAACAGGGTATTATTTGAAAAAAGAGACCGTTCAATTGAACCCAAATTAAAAGCATTTAAAATTAAAATACTTAAAGAAGCCGAAAGTTCAGATTCTGATTTTATCAACAATTATATAAAATATAGTATTGCTTCCATCCAAAATGCTTTAGATGTATCTTACAAAATAACCAATACAAATAAAAGCAACAATACCAAAGCAAATATTTATTTAGAGTATTTAGAAAAAAAACCTATTCTTTATAACAATCCCGAATACATTGATTTTTTTAAAGAATTTTTTAAGGGTCAGTTAAAAGAGCTTACATTGCAAATTCAAGGGATGGATATTACAGAAGCCATTAACGAAAAATCAAGTTTAACTGCTCTTTCAACGGCACTAAAAAAGTATCCGTTTTTACAAAATGACGAATTTAAAAATCTGTTTATCCTCTATGGTTTATATGAATTCAGTAAAGACAAGTATTTCAAAAAAGACAATGTTCTTAGTATTATCGGAGAAATAAAAACCAATTCAGCCTATCCTGAACAGAAAAAAATTGCTGCTAATTTAATAGATGTTATTACCGCCAAAAAATTTGTCGAAGGAAGCAATGCTCCTGATTTTTCCCTTAAAAACAATAAAAATGAAACCATTTCTTTAAGTAGCTTTAAAGGAAAACCTATTTACCTTAGTTTCTGGACAACATGGAGTATTCCAAGTTTAAAAGAGATGAAAATAATGCAAAGTTTGTATAAGAATTATGGAAACAAAATCCATTTTATTAGTATTTGTGCAGACAATGATTTTAGTAAAATGACCAACTTTTTATCAAAAAATAAAGAGTACAAATGGACCTTTCTGCACAAAGGAAATAATAACCATATTTTAGATGATTATAAAATAGCAACTTTTCCACAATATGTCCTAATTGATAAAAACCTGAAAATTCTTAAAGCTCCTGCCGGAAGACCCGGTGGTACAGCAGAAAGGGCAACGGAAGATAACATAGAAAAAGATTTCTATGAACTTATAAATAAGCACTAACTTTTAGTAAATCTTCTATAGAAGAATAAGTGTTTTTCAAGACTTTTTCTTTTATTTCATAGTCATTTAACCACTCCGCTTTGGTAATATTTTCAATGGTTTGAGGAGCTAATTTTTCAGTAAAATTGCTCTCCATTTCAAACCAATGAGTCTTTTTTAGAATCACCTCATTTTTTAGTAAATAAATATGATAGGTTGGTGTTAATTCTTTTATAATAGTTAAATCATTGATACCACATTCTTCTTCAACTTCTCTTAATGCTCCCTCTTCCCTATTTTCACCTTCTTCAATTTTTCCTTTTGGTAAATCCCATTTATCCAGCCTGTAAATAAATAATTTTTCTGACTTATTATTTTGTACCAAACCTCCTGCTGCTTCAATAGTTTTAAACTGAGATTTAAATTGCATAAAAGCTTCTTTCTCATCTTCAACAGAAATAACAACGACATCAGTCTTTTTACCATGAAGCAATAAATCAACAATAAAAGATGTTATGTTGGGCATAAAAAAGTTAAGTATCAGGCAATTACCTATTTGACTATAATTTTCTGAATTATTCGTAAAATAAATTAACCTGTCGTTAATAAAAACTTTATACATTTGCAGCTATGATTTTAAATAAAGAATCGGCAATAAAAATAGCAGAATCGTTACTACAAATTAAAGCTATTAAATTACAACCTGCAAATCCTTTTCAATGGGCATCAGGTTGGAAATCGCCAATATATTGCGACAACAGAAAAGCATTATCTTATCCGAAAGTCAGAACATATATTCGTCAGCAATTTGTGGAGGCTATTCAAGAACATTTTCCCAATGCAGAAATGATTGTTGGTGTTGCAACAGGCGGAATTGCTCATGGAGCATTAGTGGCTGAAGCTATGGGGTTACCTTTTGCCTACGTAAGATCTTCCGCTAAAGAACATGGTATGCAAAATATGATTGAAGGCGATATTTTAAAAGACCAGAATGTTGTTGTTATCGAAGACCTAATATCAACTGGAGGAAGTAGTCTAAAGGCTGTTGATGCTCTAATTGAAAATGAATCTAACGTTTTAGGTATGGTCGCTATTTTTACCTACGGTTTTGAAATTTCTACAACTAATTTTAAGAAAAAGAGTTGCAAACTGGTTACTTTAAGTGATTATCACACACTAATAGATGTTGCTGTTAAGACAAATTATATTTCTGATTCTGACATTGACTCCTTAACTAAATGGAGGAAAAATCCACATAAATGGAATCCTACTATAAACAAATAACACAATCCACTTCATGAAAATTGAAACAACACATCAAATTGTTAATGCTAATCAAGAAACTGTTTACAGTTTTTTAGTAGACATGAATAATTTCGAACAACTTCTCCCTAAAGATAAAATTGAAAAATTTAGTGCAACTGAAGATACTTGTACTTTTAAAATAAAAAGTATGGGAACCATTGAATTAAAGCGTGTTGCATCAACTCCAAATTCTTTGATTTACCTTGATTCCTATGGTAAATCTCCCATAAAATTTTCATTAAACATATACTTATCTGAGAATGATGCAAACTCAAGTAATGCCTATATCGTATTTGACGGTGATGTTAATCCTTTTATGAAGATGATGTTGGAAAAACCATTAACTGAATTTTTTAATTATCTTGTTGTTAAACTATCAAAAAAATATTTAGCAAGTTAACCGGTATCAGTATATTTATTTTTAAATTTATAAGAAATTTAACTCCTATATTATGAAAAACCTAAGACTATTATTGATTATAATTCCAATATTAATTTTTACAGCTTGTGATGGGGATGATAAGAAAGAAGAAGAAAATATTGATGTAGAAAAGAATCCGCTTGGGGCATTGATGAAAATGAGCCAAAACATGAAAGAGAAAGCCGATAAAATGAAGGAGAAGAGTAAAGAAAGAAAAAATGCTAAAGCCATCCATTATGATGAATTAATGAAATATTTGCCTACCTCAATTGATGGATATACATTAAACGGAGAGCCAAAAGGTGCTTCAATGGATATGTCAGAAATGTCTTATTCTTCTGCCGAAGTTTCGTTTAATAACGACAAAGGAGATAGGATTCATATTACTTTACTCGACTATAATGCTGCAGCAAGTCTTTATGGTATGACAACAGCCATGTGGGCCAGTGGATTTAAGATTGATTCGAGTGAAGAATTTGGCCAAAGTATTAGTATTAGTGATGATATA
>CAYRAD010000035.1:0-12494 GCA_964422135.1 uncultured Vicingus sp. | reverse complement strand
TTTAATGATAAATTTATAAGCAAGATAAAGTAAAGCTGCAGAAGCCAATAATAAAACTATAATTTCTTGCATTTCAATTTAGCCTTTAATAATTTTCAACAATTACAATAAATATTTTTATAAATTACTCTTCAAAAGCAAAGTTACATAAATTCGGGTAAATTTGCCTTCCTAAAAAAAAGTACACATATACTTATGGAATTTAACAGAAGAAAATATTCAGATAATTTATTAATTGATCTTTATAAGGCAATACTTAAGCCCCGTTTGGTGGAAGAGAAGATGATGATTTTACTGCGTCAGGGTAGAATCTCCAAATGGTTTTCTGGAATTGGTCAGGAAGCAATTTCAGTAGGAGCTACCAAGGCTTTAGAGAAAGATGAATATGTTTTACCTATGTTAAGGAACCTCGGTGTGTTTACATCAAGAGGTATTCCTTTACAACGTTTGTTTTCTCAGTTTCAGGGGAAAATGAATGGATTTACAAAAGGAAGAGACCGATCGTTTCATTTTGGTTCCAAAGAATATCATATTGTTGGAATGATATCTCATTTAGGTCCTCAACTTGGTGTGGCAGACGGGATTGCTTTAGGAAAATTAATGAAAAAAGAAAAAAAAGTAACTCTTGTGTTTTCAGGTGATGGGGGAGCCAGTGAGGGAGATTTTCATGAGTCGATAAATACGGCTGCTGTCTGGAGTTTACCGGTTATATTTTTAATAGAGAATAATGGTTACGGTCTTTCTACACCTTCTAGAGAACAATTTGTGTTTAAAAATTTTATTGATAAAGGCATTGGCTATGGCATAGAAACGGAATTAATAGAAGGAAATAATATTCTGGAAGTTTATCATAAAATTAATGAAATAGCTGATTCCATTCGTAAAAATCCTAGACCTGTTTTAGTGGAGTGTATTACTTTCAGAATGCGTGGACATGAAGAAGCCTCTGGAACAAAATATGTTCCTGAGGAATTAGTTGACGAATGGCAAAAGAAAGACCCGGTAACTAATTATGAGCATTATTTGTTAGAAGAAAAACTACTTAACCCAAAGAAAATTGAAGAGATTAAAACCCAGATAACAAATGATATCAAAGAGGAGTGGGAAGAAGCCTATCAGGAAGAAAAAATTATTCCCAACGTTGATACGGAATTAAAAGATGTTTATGCCCCATTTGATTTTAAAGCTACTCAACCGAAATCGGAAACTAAATCAGAAAAAAGGTTAATAGATGCCATTTCGGATGGGCTAAGGCAGAGTATGGAAAAATATCCTGAACTGGTGTTAATGGGGCAGGACATTGCAGATTATGGTGGGGTTTTTAAAATAACCGATGGTTTTGTAGCTCAATTTGGTAAAGAAAGAGTAAGAAATACACCATTATGTGAATCAGCAATATTAGGAGCTGGTTTAGGATTGGCTATAAACGGACAAAAAGCAATGGTTGAAATGCAATTTGCCGATTTCGTTAGTGAGGGGATGACACAAATTTGTAATAATCTGGCTAAGGTTCATTACAGATGGGGACAAAATGCCGATGTTGTTGTTCGAATGCCAACAGGTGGAGGAATGGCAGCAGGACCTTTCCATTCGCAATCTAATGAAGGTTGGTTTACACAGGTTCCTGGTCTAAAAGTAGTTTACCCCGCTTTTGCTTTTGATGCTAAAGGTATGATAACTACAGCAATTGAGGATCCAAATCCCGTATTGTTTTTCGAACATAAAGGTTTATACAGAAGTATAAAAGAAGAAATTCCTGATGATTATTATACACTTGAGTTTGGAAAAGCAAATCTGCTAAGAGAAGGGAATGATGTAACAATTGTTACCTATGGTATGGGTGTTCATTGGGCTTTAAAAACGCTGGATGATAATTTACAAATTGCTGCTGATCTTATTGATTTAAGAACATTAGTTCCTTTAGATACGGAAACAATTTATAATTCTGTAAAAAAAACAAACAGGGTTATTATTCTGCATGAAGCAACTTTGTTTAATGGAATAGGAGGTGAGTTAAGTGCTCTGATTAATGAACATTGTTTTGAATATTTGGATGCACCTATAAAAAGAGTAGCTTCTTTAGATACGGCTGTTCCTTTTGTTGCCCAATTGGAAGAACAATTTTTGCCGGAGCAAAGATTTGTGAAAGAATTATTAGAGTTAGTGAATTACTAACAAGTAATTTAATTTTTCAATAATTCCATTAAACGAATTAATGCTTTTTGGTTTCTTCCTGAATTAATGGAATTAAGAACAATTTCCTTTTCTTTAGTCGTTAGATGCCAGCTTAAAGAAATATTATTCTCAGAATTATCCAGCTCAAAATCTATCATATCAAGTGGTTTTTCAATACTGTTACTCAGATATTGTAGCATCTCATCCTGATTATAATCCTGAATGGGGAATAGGTTCTCATACAAACTGTTTACCGGACTAAAAAAAGTTTCAGTTATACTTTTTAAAGAATTGTCTTTAATTTTCATGTTCTTTTGTTTATCTCTGAAACTGATAATAATTATTCCGCTGGTATTTTTATTAATCCATTCTTTATAAGTTTCTATAAACTTATAAGTTGAAAGTAGTCCATAGTTATCTCTCATCCCGGCATCCATAACTGTTATTTGTGGCTTGCTTGGTAAAGATACACGGGGCATAATAATTGGGAAGGTCGCACTCATTCGTAATGCACTGGTAAATTTTAAATTGTCGGCATCCTGATTTTTAAACATTCTCCTGAACTCAAAATTTTCGACAATTGGTTGGGCATTTACTTTTCCATAAGAAATGTTATTACTTAAATAGGAGATTGGTTGTGCAGATATTAACATCCTTCGTGCGTCATTAATAACGGTAGGAGAAAATATCATTATCGGAATTTCAGAATTGTACTCAGGTGTAGTGTAATCATTTAATCGCTTATTTAGTACATTCTCTGTATTGATGAGTAGTTGCCTTTCAAATGAATATCCTCGATCTTTCCAGTAAGAATATTTACCATCGTTATATTTTTTAGTTCGAAAGAAAAAATCATTTGTGGCAATACTAAAAGCAATAGGGTTTAATAAATCCTTAGAAATATTGTTTAAGTATTCCGAAGAATAAATGGAGTTTTTTAATTTGTTTCTTTCTAAATACAATTCTCGAAAATACGAAGCTCCTATCATTCCTCCTGATGAACCTGTAATTAAATGAGTTTGTCTGAATAATTTTCCTTCAGATAATTTATCAGTTAGCTGGAGCATATAAAACGTCCACATGGTTGAGCGGGTTCCACCACCACTTGTATTAATAAAAATAATTTTTGGTTTATTTATAATACTGTTTTTCTTTTTCCAGTTTTCTAGTATTTCCAGTGAATTAGTGATATCCTTCTTGTGGTTATTTTTATTATTCCTTAATTCATCCAGTTTTTTTATTGAATAATCTACTTTTTCGGTGTTATAATTGAGGCCATAAGCCATATTGGAGTAAGTAAAAATCTCACTCTTAGAAAAATAATTTATGATAAGAAAAACACCAATAAAAGTTATAGTTGTCCATCCTTTTAACCAGGTATAAAATGCACTCATTAATATAAATACAATGGTAAAAAAAAGAATAATACTGGCTCCGGCAGGGATAATAAAATAAGTGTTTTCGCTAAACAAACCAATTACAAATAATGAAATGAATATAGCTATTTCAAAAAAAGTAGCATTTAAATGGTTTTGATCTATAACTGATTTTAGCATACCCTCATCATAATGAGAGATATCTCTTGCATATTTTATTTTATAAGGGTTATGCAGGTAGGTTTCAACATGCCATTTTTCTCTGCTTTTTAGGATAGTGAAAATATTTTTGTCTCTTGAGAATAAGGAGTTTATAGTAGTTTTATCATCTTCGAAAGGATCGATGCCTAATTTTTTAAAGATATTTTTATTGGTGGATAAAAAATAGGTAAGTGAGATTAGAATATTAATGGCATAGCCAATAATAATTGCAGAAATATAGTATAAAATGGTAATCACAGGTGTATTCTCATTTACCATGTGATAATTGACAACCTGAATAATATAATAGATTAAAAAAATTAAAGGAAGTAAAGAGTTATTAATACAGAATTTCACAAACGGGCTTTTTAATGCTGCAACAAAGGGGAAACGTTTACTATTAATAATGTAGCTACTTATATTAAAAGTCATGACAAATCCTCCAATGGCAAATCCCATAATAAAATAGGACCAAAAACTCACATCATTTAAATATTCAGGGGCAAGAAATAAAAATGAAATGCCAAATTTACTGGCAAGGGAATTACTTACAAACCCGAACAGGAATATCCAGAAAAGCAGTAAAAGATGGTTTCTTTTTAAATTAACTAATAGTAATTGTAAAGGAAAAAAGAATATTATCTTGCGAATCATTTTAACATGATAATTAAAGTATAGTAAACATTCTTATTCTTACGAAAATTACGGTTGTATTGTTCTATATTATTAGAAAATCAATACTTCTTTTTTTCGAATAATTTTCCGGTACCTTCAATAAATTTTCTCAATAGATCGAAATATAACATAATTGCTAAAATTAAAGACATGGTCCAAATAACAATAAGGTTTACCCAAAAAGTGTCAAAATAACTTCCGAAAACTCTTTTTTCAGGAGCATAAAAATGAGCACGAAACCCTTTTGGACTCAAATATACAGGATCAGCTTTCTGAATAAGATGTCCATCCAATTCTAGGATTTTGTTAAGTGAATTTTTATCCTTTACATAATCAGATAAAGCATCGTTGGTGTAATCATTTTTCATTTTGATGAAACGCTCCTTAGCTTCATTATCTTTATTCAATTCAGAAACCAATTCATCCCTTTTATTATAAGCGTCTTTATATTTTTTTAAGTAATAGTCATTTAATTCGTTCAAAAAGAATTTTGTGTCTCTGAAAATATCTTTATTCACTTTATCAATGTAAAGATTTTCTAATTGATCAAACTGAACATTTGGATTTCGTTTCAATTCAATAGCAATCTCATTTCTAAGCAATTCAAGATTTTCGATTATTTTTTCTTTACTTTCAGGCTTGCCAAAGTTATTTTCGGCACTGCTTAATTTTTCCCGAAGTTTTCCTAACCAGTAGTTTTTTCTAAATTCAACAGTTTTAAATCGTTTGTCAATTTTAAAGAACTGCTTTTCAAATGCATTATTTTTAAACTGATGAACAGCGATAGCTTCAAAAGCCCATCGTGATGTCATCAATTCACCAACAATTGGTACATTTTCCTGTTCTGTGATTATCGGGTTTAATTTATCGAATTTTACCATTACACCACTAAGTAGTAGTTGAGGAATAACTAAAAATGGAATTAAAATGTATATGGTAACCGCTGAATTAAAACTAGCTGAAATATTTAAGCCCAACATATTGGCAAAGCATGATGTTGTAAATAAAACCAACCAATAAGAAAGGTACATGCCTTTTATTTCTAAAATAAGGTTACCTATTATAACAAAAGTTAATGTTTGTATAGCTGATATAGCAAACATTATGGCAATCTTGGAGATTAAATAACTTCCTTTGCTTAAGTTAAGAAATTTTTCTCTTTTCCTTATTTTTTGGTCTTTAAATATTTCTTCAGCACTAACGGTTAAACCTATAAATAAAGCAACAATTACTGCCATAAATAAGAAAGCAGGGAAGTTTTCATTTTCTCTGAAAATATAACCCAATTCATTACTGGTATCAGAATTATAATAACGAAGCAAATAAGATAAGATAAAGGCAAGGAAAGGAGCTTCTAAAAAGTTAATCAGTAAATATTGTTTGTCTGTTAATTTAGAAAGAACATCTCTGGTGATAAATACTTTGAATTGTTTAATTTTATTGGGAATGGTTGCAATAATTTTAAGTGGTTCGTTAGTTTTTTCAAAATCGGCAACTTTTTGAGCAACCATTTCTTTATAGTAGCTGTACCATTCTTCAGGATTTATTTTCCTGTTGTCTGTCGGATTACCATATTCATCTACTACCCTTGATTCTATGATATTGAAAATTTGCTCTGAATTAACGTTACCACATGTAATACATTCACTTTCATCGCTATTAACATGATGTACTAATTTCTTAAAATAGATAACTGCATCGACAGGATTTCCATTATAAATTGGGTATCCACCTGTATCAAGGATAAGCAGGTTATCGAACATTTTGAAAATATCGGAAGATGGCTGATGTATTACAACAAATATTAATTTTCCTTTTAGAGCCAGTTCTTTGAGTAAATCCATAATATTCTCAGAGTCTCTGGAAGACAAACCTGAAGTAGGTTCATCTACAAAAAGAACGGTAGGTTCACGAATCAATTCGAGTGCAATATTTAACCTTTTTCGTTGTCCACCACTAATGGTTTTGTCCATCGGAGTGCCTACTTTCAAATCTTTAGCATCATATAAGCCTATGCTACTTAAAACATCAATAACCCGTTCATTAATCTCATCTTCATTAAATTTATCAAAACAAAGCTTGGCATTATAGTATAAGTTTTGATAAACTGTAAGTTCTTCAATTAAAAGGTCGTCCTGAGAAACGTAACCAATTACACCCTCAATTTTATCCGGCTCATGATGAATATCTACACCATTAATGGTTATTTTTCCGGTAGTAGGTATGTATGATCCATTTAGTAAGTTAAGGAGGGTAGATTTACCTGCACCACTGGCACCCATTATTCCAACCAATCTTCCAGATTCTTCAGAAAAACTGAATGGATACATACCGTAATTTCCTCCTTTAAATATGTAGGTAAGGTCTTCTACGTTAAATATTATTTTTTCGGCATTTTCATCTACTATAAAAGTGCTGAGAATATCGCTATAATAAATTGGTTGTACTTTTGAACTTCTTATTGAGGATCCAGGAGTTAAAATACTGGAACGGTTGGTACTTAGTAAAATTCCATTAAGGTATAATTCAGCATCACCAAAGTAACGCACGAATAACATGTTAACGGTGTCAATTTTTATAACTCTCAGTTTCCCAACAATTCCTTCAGAATAAATATGTTTACTTTCTTTTAATGTATTCTCCTTACTATTATTTATTCTTAAAACATGTGGTGAATCTATTACTTCATCCTCATTATTTTTAATGAATTTATGGCAGAGGTCAAATTCATCTTGTTGGATGTTAAATGTTTCAGAAACAGTAGTAACAAACTCCATTTCTTGTTCAGATGGATTTTTAGAAACGTAAATAAATTCTAATAAACGAATAAGAACGATAATTTTTTGTTTTTGAGCAAGTTCTTCATTAATCTGGGTACAGATTAAAAGAACTTTAACAGAATTTACAGAAGTTCTTTTTTTCTTTTTTCCATCTTTTGATTTTCTTGTTTTTGCTTCAATAAAATCATCATACAACTTCAGGTATTCATCAACCAATTGTTGATTTAGTTGTTGTTTCAAAAAGGAAGCTACAATTCTCCTGCTATTATCAGAAATATCTTCAGCTTCAGATACAATGGAAAACAATTGCATTAAAGCTTTTAATATTCGTTCACTCATTTTTTAATTCCTATGATTAACGTTTGTCAAGATACAAAAAAAGCATTATTCTAAAATAATGCTTTTAAATTTTTTTCTAACAATTATTGCTTAAAGCCAACAAGTAGTACAGCACAACCCGAAGCTAAACTATTGGGATCTAACTGTGCTTCTATTATACAGTCAATAGTGTTAGTGATTTTAAAATCCCAATAAGGTGCATTGCTGTAATCTTTGTTTGTAAAAAGTAAATTTCTTTCCTTATCGTAAACGGAAAAAATAAGGTTACCATCTGTTAAACCACTACAAGCTGCAAATCTGTATGTGCTACCACCATATAAGGTCATATCAAATTCGGCAATTTCATCGTCTAAAAGCAAAGACCTATAATCCTGTCCATCAGATATGAAGTTGTCTTTTATATGTTGATCGCATAGAGATGCAATTGTATCGCATTGTGCAAAAGAAGTTGAATAAGTAATGAATCCTATTGCAAGTGTTAATGTTTTTAGTATTAAGCTCTTTTTCATAATTCCTTTATATCTGTTAACTAATAATATCAATTCTCATTTGCATTACTTTTTCTGTAATGGCCTTTAATTGTTCGTCTGTAATATTTACTTCAGTTGTACTGTTAATGATGGTCATTTTATTTTCAGCATCAACAGTTGGTTTAACAAAAGTATAGGTTGTTTCTACTTTTTCATAGATTTCATTTAACTCCATCAAATCATCTACTAATTTGGTAAACTCCGGTTTACTGTAATAAGGGGTTAATAATTTAATCAAGTTATACAAAGTAGTTTTTTGTTCCCCTACACGTCTTAATACTTCTTTATTTCCAGTCATTTCCACCGTGTTGGTTGCAAAATATACACTTTCTATCCATCCTCCGGCTAAAATTAACCCTCCAATATCATTTTGTTGATTATTTTTTAAATATCTGTCGCTTGATTTATAAGCATCAGAAACTAAAACCAATAATGAATCTTGGTTACCAATATTTTTTTCAAATCTCTCAACTAATTCCAAATCAAAAGCGCTGCTAACTCCTAAATTATCACCTAATGATTTAATTGCAGTTAAATAAGAAATTGCATCCTGAGTTTGATCATACATGGTTACATAACCCAAATCTGCACCAAAAATACCAAGGTTAATAGCCTTTTTAAAGTTAGTAGAATAGTTGGTTGCTTTGGATGGTTCATTTAAAATGTCTTTGTTATAGTTAGCTCCGGCATTTTTAATAAGCATGGCAGTTTGAATAGGAGAAGGGATACTAAATACCTTTCCGTCAATTTCCAGTAACTGGTTTTCATTTGAATCTTTTGTTATAGGATCTTCAATATCGTCCTTAATTGGATCGTCACCACCACAACCAACAGCAAAAAGAGCCATGATTGAAAATGCAAAAATTCGATTTTTTAAATTAAAATATTTCTTTGTCATTGAGATTGTTTTAGAAAATTTTCTTAGCCTACAAATAAACAAAAAAAACTTCAATACTAAAACAATTTGTTTCGATTAATTAACAGTTTTTCGGGTTATTTGTTGAAAATGTTGGTACGAATTAAAAAATACTTCAAAACAAAAAATGAAATTAAGGCTGATCCAAAGAAATAAAGGCTTACAGTATATTCATGTAAAATAAATTTGCCGGTACAGAACAACAATGAATAGGTAAGTACAATAGCACTTAGCCAACAAATTGTTAATTTTTTAAGATTCGAAGTATCTTTTTTTTCTTCCTGAAAAGGTTTCCAGTTTCCATCAGGACGAACAATCTTATAAAAATTCTTTAATGTTTCAATGGCTGTAGGTTTTGTTACATAAGTCACCAATATCCATGAAATTGTTGTGAATAAAACAGTAAATAAAAACGGTCCTCTGTTATCTGTAAATGCAGCTCCTATATTATCAGCTAATACATAATGACCGATAACATAACCAACAAATGGAGCAAGAGTTGCCACAATTTCACTCCATGCATTTATTCGCCACCAGTACCAGCGTAAAATTAAAACCAGTCCTAAACCAGCACCACATTCCATAATAAATTCCCAAACAGCCGAAATGGATTTTATTTGAGTGGTTACTAAAATACTGATTACCATTATTAAAATGGTGATAAGCTTTGAAACCCTTACATATTTTTTTTCTTCTTTCTCGGATGCAACTTTTTCATTCGATTTTTTAATGAATCGTTTGTATAAATCATTCACCAGGTAGCTTGCTCCCCAATTTAACTGGGTAGAAATGGTACTCATATACGCGGCTAAAAAGGCTACAAAGAGTAATCCTTTCAAGCCTCCGGGAAGAAATTCTTTCATGGCCATAACAAAACCCAGTTTTTTGTCTGTCAGATCGGGATAGAGGACAAGCGAACATAAGCCTACTAAAATCCATGGCCACGGACGTAAACAATAATGGGCAATCTGAAAAAATAATGTGGAGAAAACAGCATCTTTTTCGTTTCTGGTACTCATCATTCGTTGAGCGATATAACCACCACCACCCGGTTCTGCTCCCGGGTACCAGCTTGCCCACCATTGAACAACCGCAAAAGAGAAAAATGCACCAATACTTATCGTTAAGGTCGAAAATCCTGAACCAGAACTACCACCTATTTGTGGTAAGAAGTTTAAGGATCCTTCAGGTAATTTAGCTTTTAATCCTTCAATTCCTCCAATTTTATCAGAATTCACCACAAATACAGCAAGTATAATACAACCTGTCATGGCAATTATAAATTGCAAAGTATCGGTTATGGCAACTCCCAATAAACCCGAAAGGGAAGAATAAACCATAGCAATAATCATTACTACTATCATGTACCAAAATGCGGTAACTGTCGGAATATCAAAAAATACCTGGATGATGGAAACCATGGCAAGGTTAACCCAGCCAATGATTAAAACATTCATAAATAAACCGAGGTAAATAGATTTAAAACCCCTTAATATTGCAGCAGGTTTTCCGCTGTAACGTAATTCAATTAATTCGAGTTCAGTTAGTACATTGGCTCTTCGCCACAGGCTTGCAAAAAAGAAAGTGGTCAACATTCCACCAATTAAAAAATTCCACCAAATCCAGTTAGAGGAAATTCCGTTTTTTGCAACCAACTCAGTAACGGCAAGCGGAGTGTCTGCAGCAAAAGTAGTAGCAACCATTGAAATACCTGCAATGTACCAAGGTAAATTCCGGCCACCCAAAAAAAAGTTAGCCAAACTACTACTTGCTTTATTTCTGAATTTTAATCCTATAAACAAAGAGATGGCCAGAAAGGCAGCAATAATTATCCAATCAATAGTTCCTAGTATCATTAAAAAAATAATTAGTGGAAAAGTAGTAAAGTTTAAGTATTGAATATTAAATTCGGAAATTGGTTATTAACAATTAATTTTTGATTGAAAATGAAAGAAAATTTTCTGCTTGCACCAGATATTACTTATTTAAATCATGGTTCTTTTGGAGCTTGTCCTATACCTGTTTTTGAAAATTATCAATTCTGGCAGAGCCAACTGGAAAAGGAACCTGTACAGTTTATGACAAAAATGGGGTTGGATGCACAAAATAAGTCCAAAAAGGCATTTTCAGGGTATATTAATTGCGATGCGGATGACATTTTCTTTACACCCAATCCTACTACAGCCGTTAATACCGTTATTCACAGTCTTGGGCTTAAAGCTGGTGATGAAATACTTTCCACCAATTTAGAATATGGTGCTTTGGATAGAACCTGGAATTTCTACTGCAAAAAAACAGGAGCTAAATACATTAGGCAGGAAATCACTATACCTGTTAAAAGTAAAGAACAAATACTGGAGGATTTCTGGAAAGGTTATACTTCCAAAACTAAAATTGTTTTTATCAGCCAGTTAACTAGTGCAACGGCACTCATTTTACCCATAAAGGAAATAGTTGTTAAATCGAAGGAGTTGGGTTTAATTACCATTGTGGATGGTGCACACATACCCGGACATCTTTCTTTAGATATCAGGGAATTGAATCCAGATTATTATACCGGGGCTTTGCATAAATGGTTTTTAGCACCTAAAGGTTGCTCATTTTTATATGTCAATAAAAAAATTCAAAATAGTTTAGATCCTTTTATTGTTAGTTGGGGATATGAAAATGAAGAACCAGGGAGAAGTCAATTTCTGGATTATCATGAATACAATGGAACAAGAGATTTTTCGGCATATCTCACCATACCATCAATTATAGAATTCAGAAAGCAAAACAACTGGGAAGAGCTGATTAAAGTATCGAAACAACAGATACTGGATTGGTATCCGAAATTTTGCAAACTGCTAAATACAGAACCAATTTGCCCTGTTACTTCTGAATTTTTAGGGCAAATGTGCAGTATTCCTATTCAAACACCAGATTGGAAAACCCTGAAAGAAGTACTTTATACAAAATACAAAATTGAAATACCCATTACTGCTCTTGGGGATAAACGATTTATAAGAATTTCTATACAACCTTATACAACAAATGAAGAAATAGTTTTTTTGTATAAAACACTTAAACTTATAAAAGGGGAAGGGAAGCA
Organism: uncultured Vicingus sp.; assembly: GCA_964422135.1. Lineage (GTDB taxonomy): Bacteria > Bacteroidota > Bacteroidia > Flavobacteriales_E > Vicingaceae. The sequence goes on along the minus strand of CAYRAD010000035.1, from coordinate 411 downwards.
TTTGTTATAAATTCTTTTACTTTTTTATTCAATAAATATCAGAATAGCGGGTTAAATACAATAAATTTGTGTTTAAAGATTAAGGAGAATAAAATTGTCATTTAATATCGACATACAGCAAATACAGCGTTATTCTAAATTGGAATTGATAGCCAGACAGGTTGTTGAAGGTTTTATCACCGGATTACATCGTAGCCCTTTTCACGGCTTTTCGGTTGAGTTTGCCGAGCATCGTTTGTACAATACAGGAGAATCGATAAAGCATATCGACTGGAAATTATATGGCCGAACCGAGAAATTATTTTTAAAGCGTTATGAGGAAGAAACCAATTTACGCTGTCAGTTGATTATCGATGCTTCTTCGTCAATGTATTTTCCAGCAATAGATTATGAAAAAGCAGCACTTGCGGG
>CAYRAD010000034.1:0-12551 GCA_964422135.1 uncultured Vicingus sp. | reverse complement strand
TTTACTCAACAGCTGTATTGTTGGAGCAAGATAAGTTAACTGTTCTTACAGCAATAAGTAAGCTAAGCTCTGTTGAAGGTAGATTCCAGTATGTAAAATCGCAAAACAATATAGCGGGAATAGTGGATTACGCACACACACCGGATGCTCTGAAAAATGTACTTAGCACCATTAATGGAATCAGGACAGGTAATGAGCAATTAATTACACTAGTTGGATGCGGAGGAGATAGAGATAAAGAAAAAAGGCCGGTTATGGCCAAAATAGCTTGTGAGTTGAGTGACAAAGTCATTATAACTTCAGACAATCCGAGATCGGAAGATCCTGAAGAGATAATCAAAGACATGAGACAGGGTGTTGATGGAATTCACTTTAAAAAAGTATTGGCAATTGTTAACCGAGAAGAAGCCATAAGAACTGCTTGTTCTTTAGCAAACGATGGAGATATCATTTTGGTGGCTGGTAAGGGACATGAAAAATACCAGGAAATAAAAGGCAAAAAATCCCCTTTTGATGACCTGAAGATTATTACAGAAACTTTTGAATTAATGAAAAACTAATGCTGTACTATTTATTCACATACTTACAAGAGCTAGACATTCCTGGAGCAGGTGTATTTCAATACATAACATTCAGAGCTGCATTTGCACTAATTGGTTCTTTAATCATAACAATGGTTATTGGTAAAAGAATTATTCAACGTTTACAACTCTTGCAGGTTGGAGAAATTGTTAGGGATTTAGGATTACAAGGTCAAATTGAAAAACAAGGAACCCCAACAATGGGTGGGCTAATTATTCTTGCAGCGATATTAATACCAACGTTACTTTTTGCCAAACTAGATAATATTTACATCATTTTAATGATTATCTCCACCGTTTTACTCGGATTAATTGGATTCATTGATGATTACATTAAAGTATTCAAAAAGAACAAGGAAGGGCTAGCTGGAAAATTTAAAGTAATGGGACAGGTTGCAGTTGGAATAATTGTAGGCTCTATTCTTTATTTTAATGATGATGTGGTGGTTAAACAAAAATCATTTAATGAAAATGATCCGACTCATGTAAGTTATGAAATACTAAATGATCAGGTATTAGAATCATCTCAAAATTATTCCTGGAAAGATGTTAAATCAACGGTAACTACAATCCCTTTTGTAAAGAATAACGAATTTGATTATTCATCACTAACTAATTGGGCAGGCAAATATGCTTATTTAATTGGTGGAATTGTTTTTATTCTAATAGTCATTATCATTATTACGGCAGTCTCGAATGGAGCAAATATGACGGATGGTTTAGATGGTCTGGCAACAGGAACATCCGCTATTATTGGAGTGACTTTGGCTGTGTTTGCCTATGTGTCTGGTAATACCGTTTTTGCTAATTACCTTAATATAATGTACATCCCAGATTCTGGTGAATTGGTGGTATTTATCGCTGCTTTTGTTGGAGGATGTATTGGATTTCTTTGGTACAACTCTTATCCTGCACAAGTGTTTATGGGCGATACCGGAAGTCTGGCATTGGGTGGAATTATCGCAGCCTTTTCGCTGGCAGTTCGAAAAGAGTTACTCATCCCATTATTGTGCGGAATATTTTTAGTAGAGAACCTTTCTGTGATGATACAGGTGGGCTATTTCAAATACACTAAAAAGAAGTATGGAGAGGGAAAACGAGTGTTTTTGATGGCTCCGTTGCATCATCACTTCCAAAAGAAGAATATGCACGAAGCAAAAATTGTATCAAGGTTTTGGATTGTAGGAATAATGCTAGCACTGCTAACATTTGTAACCTTAAAACTAAGATAAAAGTCTCCCTTTGAAGGGAGAAGCCGATGGCTGAGGAATGTAATGAATGAGAATAAAAAACATAAAAGAATAGCAATTCTCGGAGGAGGAGAAAGTGGAGTTGGAGCAGCTATTTTGGCTAAAAAACAGGGGTTTGAAGTATTTGTTTCTGATAAAGGAAAGATAAAAGACAAATACAAAAATGTTCTTATAAATATTGATGTTGAATGGGAAGATGAAAAGCATACAGAAGCTAAGATTCTAAATGCAGATGAAGTAGTTAAAAGTCCTGGAATTCCTGATACAGTTCCTTTGATTTTAAAATTAAAGGAGAATGGTATTCCTGTAGTTTCTGAAATAGAATTTGCGGGTAGATATACCCAAGCAAAATTTATTGGGATTACTGGGAGTAACGGGAAAACAACCACTACACTTTTAACCTATCACATGCTGAAAAAAGCGGGGTTGAATGTTGGCTTGGCTGGAAATATTGGAGATAGTTTGGCCAAACAAGTTGCAGAAGATGATAAAGAATATTATGTGTTGGAGCTGAGCAGTTTTCAATTGGATGGAATGTTTGATTTTCATGTTGATATCGCAATGATTTTGAATATCACACCAGATCATTTAGATAGATATGATTACAAATTTGAAAACTATGCAGAATCTAAATTTAGAATTCTGCAAAATCAAACCTGTGAAGACCACATTATCTATTGCTACGATGATGAAATAATAAAAGCAAGAATAGATGAGGGAGAAATTAAAGGGACTAAACACCCATTTAGCATTAAAACAGTAACCTCCAACGGGGCTTATATAAATAAAGAGAAATTAATAATAAACACTAATAATAAATTATTTAACATGACGATTCAAGAATTAGCACTACAAGGCAAGCACAACCTTTACAATTCTATGGCAGCAGGAATAGCAGGAAAAGTACTTGACCTTAAAAAAGAAATCATTAGAGAAAGTCTAACCGATTTTCAAAACATTGAACACCGGTTAGAAGAAGTAGGAAAAGTACACGGGATTACTTTTGTTAACGACTCCAAAGCAACCAATGTGAATTCAACTTGGTATGCTTTAGAAAGCTTTCAACATCCAATAATTTGGATAGTTGGAGGAGTTGATAAAGGTAATGACTACCAAATCTTAGAGCAATTAGTTGCAGATAAAGTAAAAGCAATTGTTTGTTTAGGGAAAGACAATCAAAAAATCCATGAAGCTTTCAATGACATTATTGAAAATATTGTAGATGCAGAAAGTGCGCAGAAAGCAGTAAATCTGGCATATCAGTTTGGCACTACAGGGGACACTGTGCTATTGTCTCCAGCATGTGCTAGCTTTGATTTGTTTGATAATTATGAAGACAGAGGTCAACAATTTAAAAAAGCGGTAAGAGGGTTATAAATGAAAATGATTGGAGACATATCAGGACGACATTTTTATTATTCATCCATAGATAAATTAATCGATAGATGTTCTCAAATAGAGAAGTGTGCTATAATTATTGATGAGGCTTATTTGGAAGAATTTTTGACTAATGGCATAAGTCTTATCGGAGGTTGTGTTGATCAAATTATTATTATTGGTGGTGATGTAAACACAGCTCTATTTCGATTTAAAGACAAAAATTTATTTTTATTAGCAGCAGATAATTTTAAAGATGCAATTCGTTATGTAATTTCAGGTGTAGGGTTATTTCATGAAGTGATTTGTGTTCCGAAGGAAGATGAAGCTACAGCGATAGAGATAATAACGAACATGGGGGATTAATTTCAAATGTCATTTGTTGAAAAATATATTAAAGGTGATAAAGTAATTTGGCTAGTGGTTCTACTATTAGCTGTGCTCTCTATTCTTGCAGTATATAGCTCTATCGTAACTTTAGCATATAAATACAAAGATGGAGATACACTTTCGTATCTCATAAAACATGCAGTAATTTTATTTTTTGGGTTTTGGTTGATGCTAATGGCTCATGGGCTAAACTATAAATATTACTCTAGAATTTCTCAAATTGCTTTATTTATTTCAATACCCTTACTGGTATTAACCCTTGCAACTGGTGCTAATATTAATGATGCCAGTCGGTGGTTGGTTATTCCTGTCATTAATCAAACATTTCAAACTTCCGATTTAGCCAAACTTGCGTTAATCATGTATTTAGCTAGGCTTTTATATAAAAAACAAGATAATATTAAAGATTTTAAATCTGCATTTGTACCCATTATGCTGCCTGTTTTATTAGTCTGTGGATTAATTTTGCCTGCAAATTTCTCTACTGCTCTAATGTTGTTTACAACCTCAATTATTATCATGTTTATTGGGAGAGTAAGTATGAAATATATTATATACTTAATTGCCATTGCTTTTGGTTCAATGATGTTTTTATTGTTAATAGCAAAAGCAAACCCTGATTTATTGCCTCGTTTAGGGACTTGGAATAGCAGGATTGAATCTTTTATTAAAGGAGATAGTGAAGGAAATTATCAAGCAGATCAAGCTAAAATTGCAATAGCTACAGGAGGAACTATTGGAAAAGGTCCAGGAGGAAGTACACAGCGTAATTTCTTGCCTCATCCATATTCCGATTTTATTTATGCTATAATTATAGAAGAGTATGGATTACTGGGAGGATTTTCAGTCATTTTTCTTTATTTAATTCTTTTTTATCGAGCTATAAAAATAGCCCAGCGTTCTGAAAAATCATTTGGGACATTTCTTGCTATTGGGTTATCTTTTAGTTTGGTATTTCAAGCAATGATAAATATGGCTGTTGCTGTTAATTTATTTCCTGTAACTGGTCAGCCACTTCCATTAGTGAGTATGGGTGGAACATCCATATGGTTCACATGCTTATCCATCGGAATTATTTTAAGTGTAAGTAGAAAAACAGAAGAAGAAAAATCAACAAATGTCAATGTTGCAGTATAAAATTATCATAAGTGGAGGGGGAACTGGAGGACATATTTTTCCAGCAATTGCTATTGCTAATGCAATTAAATTAAATTATCCAAATGCAGAAATCCTTTTTGTTGGAGCAATAAATAAAATGGAAATGGAGAAAGTCCCTGCTGCAGGATACGATATTATTGGGCTACCAATTATAGGGATTCAAAGAAGATTAACTTTTCAAAATTTTAAAGTCCCTTTCAAATTATTAGCAAGTTTATTAAAAGCTAAAAAGGTTATTAAAGATTTTAAACCAGATGTTGTTGTTGGGGTTGGAGGTTATGCTAGTGGCCCTTTGCTAAAAATGGCAACAAAAGGAGGTATACCAGCATTGTTGCAAGAACAAAATTCCTACCCAGGTATTACCAATAAATTATTGGCCAAAAAAGTTCAACGAATATGTGTGGCTTATGATAATATGGACAAGTTTTTCCCAAAAGAAAAGATCATGTTAACAGGTAATCCCGTAAGGCAGGATATAAAAAATTTAGAAGCTAAAAGAGCAAGAGGAATTGAGCACTTTGGACTAGATTCTTCTAAAAAAACAGTGTTGGTTGTTGGTGGAAGTTTAGGAGCCAGAACAATCAATCAAAGCATTGATGCCGGATTGGAGGAAATTGCTAAAAATGATATTCAGTTGGTATGGCAAACCGGTAAACTTTACGTTGATGAGGCAAAATCAGCAGTTAACAGAGTTAAAAATAAAGGAGTTCAAACAACGCCATTTATTAGTAAAATGGATTACGCATATGCAGTTGCAGATGTTGTTATTTCTAGAGCTGGAGCAATGTCTGTTTCTGAATTGAGCATTGCTGCAAAACCTACCATTTTTGTTCCGTTACCAAGTGCTGCAGAAGATCATCAAACAAAAAATGCAATGGCATTAGTTAATTACAATGCTGCTTTGTTGGTAAAAGATGACGAAGCCAAAGAGAAACTAATTCCAACTGTAATTGATTTGGTAAAAGATGAACAAGAACAAAAAAAGATAGCTACTAATGTTGCTAAAATGGCTTATAACGATGCTGCAAGCATTATTGCAGATGAGGTAATAAAATTGATTAAACACCCATCTTAACTTTCCCGAAGTGATGGAATAAGTTGAGTGAATTTTTGAAAAAAGAAGATAAAGATTAAAGGAATGAAAGCTAATAAAATAGATAAAATATCTTCTTCTTCACCTCCTTTGGAGAAGGGGGTTGAGGGAGTAAGGCTTGTTTATTTTTTAGGTGTTGGAGGCATTGGTATGAGTGCCCTTTCTAGATATTTTATTGCAGAAGGCTGTCAAGTTTTTGGGTACGATAAAACTAAAACTACTTTAACTGAGCAGTTAGAAAATGAAGGCATTACTATTCATTATAATGAAGATGTGAATCAAATCCCTGATTCTGTTAAACACTTAGAAGAAGGGACATTGGTGATTTATACTCCTGCAATTCCAAGTGACAATAAGGAATTTCAATATCTAAAAGAGAAAGGCATTCGACTATATAAAAGAGCGGAGGTGTTGGGACTAATCAGTAAAAATTACTTTACAATTGCAGTGGCTGGAACGCATGGAAAAACAACCACTTCATCAATAATAGCACATGTTTTAAATGAGTGTGGAATAAATTGCATTGCTTTTTTAGGAGGAATAAGTTTAAATTTTAATTCAAATTTATTGTTGAATAAAAAGGCTAAAATTTTGGTGGTTGAAGCTGATGAATATGACCGCTCTTTTTTAACACTTTCTCCAGATATCGCTTTAATTACTTCATTAGATGCAGATCATTTGGATATTTATGGAGACAAAAATCAACTGGTTGAAACCTATGCTGCTTTTGTAAATAATATAAAACCCAAAGGGGTATTAATTTCAAAACAACAACATTTAAATAAATTGAACAAGCGAACAGACATTTCTTATGTGAGCTATTCTGTTTCTGAATCAGCTGATGTATTTGCTTCTCAAATAAATATTAGAGAAGGAAATTATTTTGTAGATATTAATGATAATTCAACTATCACAAAAGAGATTAAAATAGGCTTACCTGGAATTCACAATGTAGAAAATGCTATTGGGGCATTTGCAATTGCTAAAACTTTAGGTGTCGATAAACAAAAAATTAAAGCTGCTTTAGAAAGTTATAAAGGAGTAAAAAGAAGATTCGAAACTCATGTAAAAACCAACGATATAGTTTATATAGATGACTATGCACATCATCCATCTGAATTAAAAATGTGTATTAAATCAGTTAAGGAGCTTTATCCTAATAAAAGGATTACAGGAATATTTCAACCGCATTTATATACCAGAACTCGAGATTTTGTAGATGATTTTGCCGAAAGTCTTTCTTTATTAGATGAACTAATTTTGCTAGATATTTACCCAGCAAGAGAGCTACCTATTGAAGGTATTACTTCCGAACTAATTGCTAATAAAGTAACTACATCTAGTAAATGTGTTATTTCAAAAGAGCATCTTTTGGACTTCTTAGCTGACAAAAATATTGAAGTTCTATTAACTCTTGGCGCTGGAGACATAGATGTTTTTGTGGAACCAATTAAAGAGCTATTAAAAGCCCATCCTGACCTTCACGAAGGGAAGGAAAATTGATTATAGATGAAAAACGGAATAGTAATTAAAATAAAAATGGAGACAAATTACGGATGAATATTCTGATTGGTATCTAAAAAATGAACGAAAAAGAAAAAAATATAAATGAAACTAACTTCTCCTCTTTTGGGAGATGGAGAAGGGCGTATATAATATCAAGCTGGATAGTGGCTGTTGCGGGATTAATCGTAATCCTTGGTTTTGTTAATAAATCTCAACAACAATTACTTTTTACCCATCCGATAATAAACATCGATTATGAAACTGAGAACAGATTTGTTGATGATCAGGATATCTTAAACCAGATTGTAACCGGAAAAGATACTGGAACATTGCTGTTAAATTATTTCGATGTGAATCGATTAGAAGAAAAACTTTCGAGTAATCATTCCATTAAAAATGTGCAGGTTTATAAAACGGTTGACGGAAAACTAGTCGTTAATGTTAAGCAACGTAGGCCTATAGTTCGGGTGTTTACAGGGAATGAGAGTTATTACATTGATGAATATGGGATTTTAATGCCTTTATCTGACAAATATACCTCCAGAACATTGATTGTTAGTGGAAATATACATGAAGTCTTTGGCAAAAGATACCGGTTTAATTATGCACATTTAAACGATTCTTTGGCGAAAAAAACCTTGTTGGATGATATTTTTAAAATTTCAAAATACATTGATGAATCTGAGTTCTGGAAAGCTCAAATTGAACAAATACATGTTAATAAAGAATACGACCTCGAACTCGTACCAAAGGTAGGAAATCATAAAATTGTATTTGGTGGAGTAGATAACCTAGAAAGTAAGTTTGAAAAATTGATGATTTTTTACAGGAAAGGATTGAATAAAACAGGGTGGAATGAATATTCGGTTATCAACTTAAAATATAAAAATCAGGTAGTTTGTACAAAAAGGTATAATTAAAATGGAACCCACAGCAACGTCAGAATTAATTGTAGGATTAGACATCGGAACAACTAAAATAGTTGCCATAGTTGGCCGTAAAAACGAACATGGTAAATTGGAAATTTTAGGGATGGGACGTTCTGAATCTATTGGAGTTTCACGTGGGGTCGTTTCCAATATTGACAAAACTGTTCAGTCCATTAAAGCGGCTGTAGAAGATGCCGAAAACAAATCAGGTGTTGATATTAAAGTGGTAAACGTTGGTATTGCAGGACAGCATATCAAAAGTTTACAACACAGAGGTATAAAAGTAAGGCATAATGTAGATGATGAAATTCATCAGAACGATATCAATGCTTTGATTGACGACATGTACAAATTGGTGATGTTGCCCGGAGAAGAAATTATACACGTATTACCCCAGGAATATATTATTGATAACGAACAAGGCATAAAGGATCCGATTGGGATGGCCGGGGTTCGTTTGGAAGCCAATTTTCACATTATTACCGGACAAATTGCTGCGGCTAAGAACATTTACAAATGTGTTCATAAAGCAGGTCTGGAAGTAAATGATTTAATTTTGGAACCCTTGGCATCTTCTGAAGCTGTATTAAGTGATGAAGAAAAAGAAGCTGGTGTTGCTTTGGTGGATATAGGAGGAGGAACCACTGACATCGCTATTTTTCAGGACGGTATCATCAGACATACGGCCGTAATTCCCTTCGGAGGAAATGCAATAACAGAGGATATTAAAGAAGGATGTGGAATTATAAAGAATCAGGCTGAGTTGTTAAAATTAAAGTTTGGTTCAGCTTTGGCCAGTGAAAGTAAAGAAAACGAAATTGTTTCCATTCCAGGGCTAAGAGGCAGAGACCCTAAAGAAATTTCCCTAAAAACGTTGGCTCAAATCATCCAGGCAAGGATGGAAGAAATAATTGAGAACATTTATTATGAGATTAAAAACTCAGGATATGAGAACAAACTTATTTGCGGAATTGTAATTACCGGAGGAGGTTCTCAGCTAAAGCACATTTCGCAATTATTGGAATATGTTACCGGAATGGATACCCGGATTGGTTATCCCAACGAGCATTTGGCAAAAGGAAATGCAGAGGAGATGACTAGTCCGATGTTTGCAACAGGAGTTGGGTTGGTGTTAAAAGGGTTTGACAAACTGGAGCACAAAACATCATCAGATACAGGAGAAGTTGTAGGACACTCTAAAAAAAGCAGAGGTGGGTTTTTTGAGAAAATCATGAAAGTGGGAGAGAAGTTTTTTGATGATACAGAAAGTTAGAAGAAAATGGTTGGGGTATTAACCATCAACCAACCAAAAACTAAATAAAATAAAACCATATTATGAAATTCGATTTACCAAAAGATCAGGCATCAATCATCAAAGTATTTGGCGTTGGTGGTGGAGGAAGTAATGCCGTAAACCACATGTATAACCAAGGAATAACAGGGGTAGATTTTGTTATTTGCAATACAGATGCACAGGCTTTGAACCAAAGTCCGGTTCCTAATAAAATACAGTTAGGAACTACTTTAACTGAAGGTCTGGGTGCAGGAGCAAATCCTGAAGTTGGTAAAAATGCTGCGATAGAAGATATTGAAAACATAAAATCTATCCTGGAAAAAAATACGAAGATGGTATTTATTACTGCCGGAATGGGAGGAGGAACTGGTTCGGGAGCAGCTCCGATTATTGCGGAAGCCGCCAGAGAATTGGGTGTTTTAACTGTAGGAATTGTAACCATCCCCTTCTCTTTTGAAGGAAGAAGAAGAAAGCAGCAAGCCAACGAAGGTTTGGATGAACTTAAAAAACATGTGGATACTTTATTGGTTATCAATAACGACAAGTTAAGAATGATGCACGGAAACCTTAAAATGGGTGATGCTTTTTCAAAAGCAGATGATATTTTAACCACTGCTGCTAAAGGGATTGCGGAAATAATAACCGTTGCAGGGTACATAAATGTTGATTTTGAAGATGTAAGAACAGTAATGAAAGACGGAGGAACTGCCATTATGGGTTCTGCTGTTGGCGAAGGAGAAAACAGAGCAATGGAAGCGGTAACTAAAGCATTAGCCTCTCCATTATTAAATGACAACGAAATTAAAGGAGCCAATTTTATCTTATTGAATGTGACATCCGGTGAGGATGAGATTACCATGGATGAAATTGACGAAATAACTGATTATATCCAAAACGAAGCGGGTTATACTGCAGAATTGATTTGGGGAAATGGAACTGATGAATCCTTGGGTGATAAAGTTTCAGTTACCGTAATTGCAACAGGTTTTGGGGAAAGCAGTACCGACCATTTTGAATTTGGTAAAAAAGTAGAAAAAAAGGTTTTTGACCTGGATGCCAATGTTCCAACCAACATCACTCAGCAAGTCGATGAAGTGGAACAGAATACTACCACAGAAGTTTCTGGTGAAATGGAAGAACCTTATCTAAAAGAAGAGACGGAAGAACAACCAATCTTGGATTTTGAAACTCCTAATAATGAGGAGACAGAAGAAAAAATAGTTCATCAACTGGAAGACGATGTGGAAGACGAAGAACCACAAATGGAAGATACATCATTGAAATGGGGAAAATCTGATGAGGAAGAAATAAAGTTAACGCATACTGAAACTGAAGATGAAGTTGATTTTTCTGCGGATACTTTTGATGATAATGTTGAGGATACCATTGAGGATACTGTAGAAAACAATCTTGAAGATTCAGTAGAAGATAGTGCTGAAGAAGAAACAGTGGAACAGGAAAATAATACCATTGTATGGAATTTAAATGATGATGATTCTACAGAGGAAGTAACCGCTGAGAATAACGATTTTACTTCTAGTTTAAATGATGAAGTGGAAGATGAGATTACACCGGTTTACACTAACAGAATTCCTGATGAAGAGCAGATTAAGCGTTCTCAGGAAAGAATAAATAAGATTAGGGAATTAGGTATGAAAATGAAAACTCCTTCAGGAATAAGTGATTTGGAAAATGAGCCTGCATATAAAAGGAGAAAAATTAATTTAGGTGAAATTCCACATTCTTCAGAGAATCCAATTTCAAGGTTTACCTTATCTGATGATGAAGAGGGAAAACCTAAATTAAATGATGATAATTCATTTTTACATGATAATGTAGATTAATAAGTGAGGTAGTTAGTATTTGTTTTAATTTTTAAGCCGCTTCTTAGTAAATTTGAAGCGGCTTATTTCATGTGCAATTTCATGATAAACTAAGTCGAAGAATCTTTGTAATTTAGAACGATAAAATCAGAAAAAATGAATCTTACAGAAATAATCAATCAGGATATTAAAAAGGCGATGTTAGCCAAAGAAAAAGAAAAATTAGAAGCCTTAAGAGCTGTTAAGGCAGCTTTATTAATAGAAGCAACTAAAGACAGTGGTGGAGAAATATCAGATGCGACAGGTATAGATATAATTCAGAAATTAGTAAAACAGCGTAAAGATGCTTCTGCAATTTATAAACAACAGGGTAGAGAAGACTTGGCTAAAGATGAAGATTTTCAGATTGAAGTGTTGAGTGTTTATTTGCCTGAGCAAATGAGTGAGGATGAAGTGAGGAAAGCCGTTCAGGATGCGATTACACAGGTGGGAGCCTCCGGCCTGCAAGATATGGGAAAAGTGATGGGTCTTGTTATGGGAAAACTGAAAGGAAAAGCAGATGGCAAATTGATTTCAACTTTGGTAAAAGAAGAGTTGTCTAAATAAACCCCTTCATCGGACGACTTTAAGTCATTCGATGAAAGTTAATTCTATTGTGAACCGAGAAATCCTCAACTTAGCCATTCCTAATATTCTGGCAAATTTATCAGTGCCATTATTAAGTGTTGTGGATGTTGCTTTAATGGGACATTTAAACAACGAATCCTATATTCTTTCCATTGGATTTGGGGTAATGATCTTTAATTTTATTTACTGGGGATTTGGTTTTTTGCGGATGGGTGTTACCGGGATGACAGCTCAGGAAGTTGGAAAGGGAAACACCGATGAAACATACCGGCTTTTATTTAGAGGTTTATTCATCGCTTTTATCGGATCCGCTTTACTCTTTGTGTTTAAAAACTTTTTATTGCAGCTATCAATTTATTTAATTGGAAGCAATGCTGTTGTTAACGAACAAATAAGCACTTACTTTAACATCCGAATTTTTGCGGCTCCTGCCACTATAGGCTTGTATGCATTTATTTGGTTGGTTTTTGGTGAGGCAAAAGCTAAAAATTCTGAGATTATTTCTTGTGGTGGTTATATGACT
>CAYRAD010000033.1:0-12560 GCA_964422135.1 uncultured Vicingus sp. | reverse complement strand
TTATCTTCCTCAACAATACTTGTATATGCAAAAATATGTGCTTCTTGCAAGGCATCTCTTATATCTTGATTTGTTGCGTATCCTTTATAGTTAATACCAGGGGTATTTTTTAATTCATCAAACAAAGGTTCAAACTTATTTCCTAGCATTTTTTCAAATACAGGGCCATAAATTTTAGTAGAGGAATACACAACTAATTCAATATCGTTGCGATTTAAAATTTGAAATGCTTTTAATAATACGTGTAACCCTCGCCAAGGGGTTGAAGTGTGTATTAATTTTAATTTTTTCCCCTTAGATTTTGGTTTAGGTAAAAATTTTGTTGTTGCATTTTTTATGACTATTGATTTCCATGGGGGTGTATTAAATTTTTCTCTAAATTTTTGATGGCACCAATGCGAATTGTAAATAAAACAATCAATTTTATTTACAAAGCTACCACTTTTCATTCCTTGTACATTATCCTGGTCATAACTTAATTGTTGCAAAAGAATATTTTTTACACCCGGAACAATTAAATTTTTATCACAATTACAAACAATTAAATTAATCCCTTCAAAATCAAGATAACTCTGAAGGGACTCAACTAAAATCTCAGTTCCACCTTTGGGCGTACTTGGCATTCAAAAAACTAATCTATATTGATTATAGATAATTTTAAGCGCCTTGCAATTGAGTAATGGTTTGTTCGGCTGCTTCTAAACGATCAATTAATTGTTTAACGGCTTGAACAAGAATTGGATACGTTTTAAGTGGGGCTGCTTCTAGTTTCTCAGGATTTGAATCAAGAACTAAACTTGTATATTCAGTAGTATTTAATTCAGTTTCTACTGTCTGTAGTTCCTGAGCAATAAAACCATAATCTTTTTTACCATTAAACTCACTGGGAGAATAGACACGTTCTCCAGAGACCATGGTTACTTGAGGGTCTCTACGTGCCCACTCAAACTTAACGGGTCTCAATCGTTTAATAAAATCAATACCATGATCGAGATCCGCAATATTTGTTTTATCTCTTTCATCAGAAAGACTAGTAATACTTGTTTGATTACATCTTAATGTTGTAATCAAATTATTACCTAGTGTAATTTCATTGTTAACACCTCCGGCCGAAGGTTCAGAATTATGACCAATAAATGTACAATTTGATCCGGTAACAAGACCAAGGCCAGCGTACCCTGCACTATTTCCTATTGCTGTATTGAATCCTCCGGTTGTCAATGAAAATAGCGCAGCATTTCCTACGGCTGTATTTCCGATATTTAAGTTGCTAGAAAGAGAAGCGTATCCTACAGCGGTATTATAGTATCCAACTTGTGTGCTAATAAGAGCATCGTATCCTACAGCGGTGTTTTGAAAGCCATCTTGAACGCTCCTGCCCGCTCGATATCCTATTAGTGTATTGCCGTCGCCTGTTGTTATACTTTGACCTGCTCTATATCCAACAAGAACTGAACCAACTGTATGTCCATTTGATGCATTGTCAATACCAATAGAAACATTTTTGGATACCTGTGAGTTACCGAAATGATTAAACATATTACTACCGATTAATATATTGTCTCCACCTGTATGTGTTACACCTGTTGGCGAACATATATTCTTTCCAATCAGTACATTGTTGGGGCCAGAAATAGTGTTGCCGCAGAATGAGCCTACATAAACATTGCTGTCTTGAGGTTTATCATCCTTGGCCAGATCGCTGCCAACTGCAACTGTATATGTCCAAGAATTAGTCCAAGCTGTAACAAAATGATTACTAGCTATATAACTGCCTATTGCAACATTTCTGGTTCCAGAATATATTCCCTTCGCACAGTTATTACCTCCTATCATAACGGTCGATGTTAAAAATCCTGAAGATTCACTGGCAACTCTATAACCAATAGCAACATTCTCGCTGGTGTTGTTATCGGGTGAAGGATAAGCTTCCTCTCCAATAACTATATGATTATTTGTACCACTGTGAGAAATACCTGCACGATGTCCAATATAAACACCACCGCTAACAGTGTTACCACTTTCTAATGCATAATTGCCAACAACAGTAGTGTTAAATAGACTTCCTCCTGCGTTCTTCGATGAGTAATTACCTATGCTTATATTTCCAGTGGCATCATAAATTGAATTAAGAGCTTCATGGCCAACAATTACGTTATTTTGAGCTTCAAATGATGCCAGAGTAAATCCGCTGTCTATTCCTGCATTATTGCCTATAGCTATAATGTTTGTCTGGGTAGCCTTAAATGTTCCCGGATTAGATGAAGTGGCTGTTCTATAACCAATAAGTATTGTTCCTGATGGATTCCTGGTATTTGCACCTGCACCCCATCCAATAACTGTATTTTGGTTGCCGCTTGTGCCAGTTACACCTGATAAAGCAAAGGCACCAATAATGACACCGCTTGTTAAGGGCTTAGGTACTGTTCCTGTTGGTTGAAGACCTGCTCCCGCTTCAAAACCCAAAATAGTAGAGCCACTTGCTCCAAAAGATCCTGTAACAACAGCTGTACCAACACCTAATGTGGTTGTGCCTGGGGAACCAAGTGTTGAGCCACTTAAATTGGGTACAGGTGCCCAGCTTAAATTTGTAGCTCCATCACTAACTAAAGCGTAACCAGATACAGATGCATCACTAGATGGTAATCTCCATCTTATGTTTGTAAATGCTGCCATGCCAGTAGGTGGGTTAAAACCGACTGAATTGGCTGTTCCACTTTCATAAAAATCTACTCCTGCTCCATCTGTAAATTGAATAAGACCAAGCCCAGCAAATGGTGATCTATTATTGCTAATAGTGAGGTATCCATAGCCACCATTTGCAAAATTACCTGTACCGCCAGTAATAGTTGTTCCACTTAAACCAACTGCATTTAAATAGTTGTTTGCAGTGTTGTAAGATAAACTAGATGTTGCACGAGCAAGTCCACTTCCGGTGGTATTGTCTTTTAAAACAGGATAAATAAGCCCTGCTCCTGGAATTGAGCTTGCATTAATACCTGTTGAGTAAAGCTGTCCACCTCCTACAGGTGCCCAGCTTAAATTTGTAGCTCCATCACTAACTAAAGCATAGCCAGATACAGATGCATCACTAGATGGTAATCTCCACCTTATGTTTGCTAGTCCCATCCCAGTAGGTGCGTTAAAACCGACTGAATTGGCTGTTCCACTTTCATAAAAATCTACTCCTGCTCCATCTGTAAATTGAATAAGACCAAGCCCAGCAAATGGTGATCTATTATTGCTAATAGTGAGGTATCCATAGCCACCATTTGCAAAATTACCTGTACCGCCAGTAATAGTTGTTCCACTTAAACCAACTGCATTTAAATAGTTGTTTGCAGTGTTGTAAGATAAACTAGATGTTGCACGAGCAAGTCCACTTCCGGTGGTATTGTCTTTTAAAACAGGATAAATAAGCCCTGCTCCTGGAATTGAGCTTGCATTAATACCTGTTGAGTAAAGCTGTTCACTTCCTACAGGTCCCCAGCTTAAAGTTCCAGATGCATCACTAACTAAAGCGTAACCAGATACAGATGCATCACTAGATGGTAATGCCCATCTTATATTTCCTGCAATGCCAGTAGGTGCGTCAAAACCGACTGAATTAGCTGTTCCACTTTCATAAAAATCTACTCCTGCTCCGTCTGTAAATTGAATAAGACCAATAGAAAATGGTGATCTATTATTGCTAATGGTGAGGTATCCATAGCCACCAAGTGCAAAATTACCTGTACCGCCAGTTACTGTACTACCTGTAATATTTGTGAAGTCCCCTGTACCTGCTTGTACGGTAATACCAGAAATAACACCGCCTGTAGAATAAACACCTGATCCAAAAATACCAGATCCGGTTACAAAAATATCTTCAACAAAAAAAGCGTCACCAGTAACTGTTAATCGTTCTTTCGTAACGCCTGTTACAAAAGTAGCTGTATTTGCGTTTAATACATCAAAATTACCAGTTTGGCCGGTGATTGTATTACCTGAAATGGTACCGGTAGAGGTGTGACCACCGACGTTTAATACATCAAAATTACCAGTTTGACCAGTAATAGTAGTGCCTGACAATAAAGTCAGTGCATGGATTTCAACACCAGTAATATAAGTAAAATCACCCGTAGAAACAGCTAATCCACTAAAGTTACCAGAGGGTGCGAGAACAGTTTGAAATTCGCCGGTAACACCTGAAATAGTTCCTGAAATAACAAGGTTTTCTGCATTAACATCTATTAGACCGGAAACGTTTAAGGTTGCTTCGCCACCACCACTGGTGTAAATAATTTGATCAACTTTTACTTTACCGAATGCCATGTCTTTGTTTTATTTTTAATTATAATCGCTTTAAATCTATTTATACTGTCAGCCAAATTGAGCCAGTTGGTACTGTAACAGTAACTCCACTTGATAATGTAAGTGGTGTAATTGAAAATCCATTAAAACCACTTTCAATTATTTGATCTTCTTCGTAAACTATTTTAGTTTCAATCATTGCGCCTCTGATCATTCTTTCTGTTCTTAGACCAGAAGCTCCTGAAATATAACCGCTAGAAATAATATTTCCCGTTGTTGTGGTAACAAAGTTTGCAACAGTAAAATTACCGGTCGTAGCTGTAACAGTTACTGATTCAATTAAGGTGCCACCAGTAATAAAATCTCCGGAAATAAGATCTGTAAAAATTCCTGTGGAGCCGGAAACAAAGTGAATGCTGCCCGTGGTGCCTGTCATTGTGGTACCACTTAATAAAGCAGTAACAACTCTGGTACTGCCTGTAATTCTGCTTACAGATAAATCTTGACCCGCAATAATTTCACCAGATAAGGTATCTGTAAAAGTACCCGATACACCACTTACAGTTGTAAAATTACCTGTTTCAACATCAAGAGTTCCAAATCCAATTGTATTTCCGGTTAAGTTATCAAATAAACCTGTTGTTCCTGTAACAGTAATACCTTTTACTGTTGTTCCGGTAATTGTTGTGCCTGTGATTACAGTTGCTGTAATGGATTCAAAATTACCAGTTGTACCGGTAATGGTTGTACCGGTAATCGAAATGGCATTAAAGCCACTAATTGTTGCTGTTTTAAATTGTCCGGTTTGACCAGTGATTGTTAAACCAGAAATTTTTGTTGTGGCATCTAATCTTGAAACATTAATAATTTCAAAATTACCTGTAGTACCCGTAACGGTTATTCCTTGAACATTGGTACCGCTAATGCTTGAGAATTTACCGGTTTGACCGGTAATGTTCACACCAGTAATATTTGTTCCTGTTATTGACGTAAATTTACCCGTAACACCGGTAATTGTTGTACCGGTAATATTGTTTGCATTTATTGTTTCACCTGTAATTAAAGTTGAACCTGTAATTGTGTTTGAAGTAATGTCACCAAAGGTGCCAGTAATTCCGGAGAGAGTAGTGCCACTTACTGTTCCGGTAATAGATATATTGCTTTGAAAGAAACCACTACCTGTAACAGTTAAATCTCCACCAATTTCAACATCACCTGTTGTTGAAATACTGGGAATGTTTACTTGATTTATAAATGTACCAGTTAAAGCTGTTAAAGAGGTAAATTGTCCAGTAACGCCAGTAATTGTTTGACCACTTAGTTTAGTTGTAAAAATACCGGAAACAGCTTGCTGCGTAGTAAATAAACCTGTATTACCAGTAACCGTGTTTCCGCTTAGTTTTGTTGTAAATGTTCCTGTTTCTCCTGTGATTTGATTAAAATCACCTGTTGGGGATTTAATTGTTAAGCCGGATATCTCTGTAGATCCCGTAATAAATTGGCTTGTTAAAGAAACAAAATTACCAGTTGTTCCGCTAAAGCTTATAAACTTACCGGTTTGTCCTGTAATTGTTGTTCCCGTTAAAGAAGTAAATGTTCCAGTATTTCCGGTAATTGTTGTTCCTTTTATGGTTGTACCGGTAATGGTTAAACCAGTAATATTAGTTCCACTAATATTTGAAAACTTACCTGTAATCCCGGTAATTGTTGTGCCGGTAATGTTTGTTGATTGAATGTTTGTAAATTTACCTGTTTCACCGGTAATAGTGGTACCAGATAACGTACCGGTTGTATTAATTGCTGCGCCAGTAATAGCAGCGCCACTAACTAAACTAAATAAACCACTAACACCTGCAATTTCTTGGCCTGTAACTTGTGTGAATTTACCTGTTGATCCTGTTACAGTGGTCCCCGTAACGACTGTAAAACCTGCAGATGTACCTGTAATTGTTACACAAATAATTTCTGTAATATTTCCTGTTGTGATGTTAGCATTGGTACCCCTTAAGTCCGAACCAGTAATTGTGTTGCCGCTGAGTAAGTTTCTAAACTCTCCGGTTCCCGTGCAAACTAATTGGTTAAAGGTACCAGTGCCCGATATTTGAACGTTTAGGGGGGCAAACGTTCCACCAATAGTAAGATCGTTATCAACTGTTAAGCTACCGGCAATAATGCCACCAGTTAACTGTAAATAATAAATATTATAATATTCCCTGGATGCAAGGAAAGTAAATTTTCTATTTTTAAGTCCCGGATCTATTTCAGAAACATCAACAACCGTATATAAATCGTCGTTTGCAATATCTGCACCCGCGATTGCTGATAATTCTGAGATCTTCCTATCTGCCACTTAACATATTCATGCCTACTCGTAATTATAATTCCACTGCATCTCTATTATTTTTGCATTTTAATTTCAATTCGAGGTAAATATTCTGATGTTGCATTCCAGCAGGATTGCAATCCAAAAACCAAGCCGCATGAAAGCGTGAACATCAATAAAATTTCTGCTAGTGTTAAGCTTCGTCTTACCACTCTAGTTTGAATATTTTGATTTCTTTGTTGATTGGGTAGTGGTTGTGGAATAGATGGCTGAGGCGTATTTCGGCGTTCTAAAACCTGTCTGACGGCTAATTCTTTTGCCTGCCTTTTCATTTCCGCAATCATTTCCGGAGAAAATTGGGGAGTATTTTCAACCTGTGGTTCTTGGTTTTCCATGATCGGTTTAATTTTTTTATAGACTAGCATTAAATTAAATGTATTGCGTTATGAATGGCATTAAAAAAGCAATAGAAGATGTAGCCCATGAACTTAAAAGTATAAAAAATGTACTTAATTCAATGTGGTATGACAATCACCCCGATAAAACCTCCTCGTCCCTTTGCCCCGATGCCTATGCAGATGAATATATTTCCACTGAAGAATGCGGCAGAAGATTAAATATTTCTGATCAAACAATTAGAAACTGGATTGCGCTTGGCAGAAGCAAGCCAGATGCTGGCTGGAAAGAAGGCGTCCACTATATCAATATAGTTCCCGATGGTCAAAGAAAAGCAATTATAAGAATCCCATGGAATCAGGTCATACAATCATTTATCAAAAATAAAAAAATTGAGTCTTCCGATCTTTATAAAAAAAAGCCTTTATATAAAACATCTCATAAGGACTTAATTTAAAATGGCTAATCGTTTTGATAATTTGGATCTAGAATCCATAACATTAGATAATTTCAAAGAAAAGCTACCGGTTTCTTTGGTCAAGCAGGTGTCTTGTTTTTTGCCTCCAGAGGGATCCTTTGATTCAAAGTGCCTTCAAAGGTATCTTGAAAATTTAAAAAACTATGAGCAGGAGGATGAAGGATTTCAAATGACTCTGGCAAATAGATTGAGAATGGCTTTTAGAGATATGAAGCCGGATACAATCTGCGGTAAGTTTCCCTTGGCGGAACTTCCCTTAAAACGTCGATTAAGGTGTGTAGCAGAATATTTAATTAGGTCTGGTGAATTTGATAAATTAAAAGACGAGAATGGCAAGTTGATTAAAAAAAGAGGCAATCTTGGTAAATTAGTTGTAATATACAGGCCTCTTCCAAAACTATTAGAATCTTTATCTAAACAAGGATTGTTTAAAAAATGAACAACAGAGAAAAGTTAATTCGAGCAACCCTTGGAAAAGACATTGATGAAGAAAAAGTAAAGATGCTTGAAACAACATCTAAATTTATTTTAGGTGATATGTGTAAAATGTATAGAAAGTTTTGGATGCACGAGGGTCCTGGGGTACTTTGTTTTCAGCCAGATGGTGAGCGTACTGTTTTCTTTTTAACACTAAAAGAAATTCATGCAGCCGAAGAAGAGTGTGAATCTCAAAACAATGGTGATTTAGCTGAAACCTTTAGAAGGATTCTGGCGGCCGCTCAAAAAATAAATCCAGAAGAAAAAGCAGCGTACATCATCAATGATGATAGTGGAATACGTTATTTTGAAGTTGAGTATGAAAAAGATAAACAATAATGGCAATACCCAATATTCGTTATGGTCTAGATGAAGACCGAGAATATATAACAAACTATGATTTAACCTCTGCTGCGCACGAACTACTGGGAGGCATTGAGTTAGATGTTGCTAGTTCAAATTTTGCTAATGAGCATATAGAGGCTGAAAATTATTTTACCCCAACCGACGATGGGTTAAACTTACAGGATTGGTTTGGTCGTGTGTATTTATTTCCTCCGGCGGGGGCTTACTTTTGGCATAAAAAAGAAGATCGCTGGAAGATGACCAGGGCTTCTTCTCCTAGTCTGGTTTCATCACATGCTGTTTGGTTTAGAAAACTTTATAAATCTTGGTGGAATGGTGACATTGAACAAGGTTTATATTTTACAAATTGTCCTGATATGATTCGATATGAACAAAAAATTTTTGATTTTCCTGTGTGCATTTTAAAAACCGCACCTACTTTAATTAAAAAGACAAGTAAAGGTGTAACAGAGCAGCGCACTTGTACTTCTCTTTTGGTTTATCTTCAGCCAAAACAGGATCCCACTTCTAGTACTGAAAAATTTATTGAAATTTACTCCCCAAAAGGGAGGATTATTGTTTAATGTAGTTATACAAGGGAAGTACACTTCATGTCAGTGTTGTCAGATTGGGAAATTAAAGAGCTTGCTGAACAGCATGAAATGATTTCTCCTTTTATTGATTATTCTTGTAAAGAAAAAAATGGCAAACGTATTCTCAGCTACGGTCTTGGTTCTTATGGCTATGATATTCGTTTATCTCCTAGCCAATGCTTAATCTTTGGCGGTACTCAAAGAGGAGATTGTGATCCTAAAAATTTTGATACGGATATTTTAAAGCCAGCTGAGTTATTAGAAGATGAAAACGGTCAATATTTTATCCTGCCTCCCTATGGTTATTGCCTTGGCGTTGCGCAAGAACACTTAAAGCTTCCCAGGAATGTAACAGTAGTTGCTGTCGGAAAATCTACTTACGCTAGATCGGGAATTCTTGTTAACATTACTCCAGCTGAAGCTGGCTGGGAAGGATACCTTACTCTAGAAATTAGTAATTGTACTGGTTTGTTTAACAGGATTTATGCTGACGAAGGAATTACACAGTTAATATTTCATCGCGGTAAACCTTGTGCTGTTAGTTACCAGGACAGAAAAGGTAAGTATCAAAGCCAAAAGAAAGAGGTAGTTTTTTCAAAGGTTTAACCGTAAGGTTTACCTGAAAATCGTTTTGGTTTTTCTGCGTAGTTTGTTCCGCCTCCGCGACCAAATCGATCTCCATCAAAATAACCGGGTACATCTCCCCCTTCACCAAGGGGGTAATCTATTTCTGCTTTTTGTCTAAATTTATTTGCTGATTTAACTGCTCGCATGAATTTAGCTACGCGTTTTTGTTTATCATTTGTTCGACGAACAATACCTGCATCTCTTTCGTCTACTCTTCTTAAGTCTGTATCGTAAATTCTTTCCGGATTTAAATCAGTTACTTCACTACCAGAACTTGCGGAATCTTTTAAAGGATCGTAATTTAGGTCGAACAATTTCTTTATCTGATTTTGCCATAGTATTATTGTAAGAGAAGTAAATCAAACTAAAAATGTTAATGAATGCTGCGGGATTTTTGGATAGCTTTGTTCAAGATGAAGTTAGTTGTCGTTGTTTGACTGAAGCCGATTTTGGTCAACCTCTTGATAACACAGATAACGATGTGCCTCTGTATGATATGTATAATCGTGGTCTTGTAGCATGCGAAACGGGGATGGAAAGGAAAAATCTAGCATTAGAGGGGATGAGCAGGCCGGGGAAGACTGGTTACATTCCAGCAGTCGAAGAGGCACACATGTATCCGGGGACTCTTCCTATGTCGAGCGAGAGGGTGGGAATGAACCTTCCATCAGCGGATGTGACGATGGAGGGCATCAGATCCCTTCAGCGCCGTGGTTTGGTGATGTAGTAAATAAGCAACTGGAATCAGTTGTTTTCGAGGTTTCAGGTGACGCTGATACCGAAATCCATAAACTTAGTCGCTATCCAAGTCATATTGTTAATACATATGACTACGACAACAATATTGAAAATATGATTAATCATCCACCTCATTATTCTTCTGGTGGATTTGAATGCATTGAAGCAATCGAAGCGCAGCTAACCAAAGAAGAATATAGAGGGTACCTAAAAGGTAACGTTGCCAAATATATCTGGAGAGAAAAGCATAAAGGGGGTGTTGAGTCTTTAAAAAAAGCTCAGTGGTACTTGACACGTTTAATTGATACTAATTAAACAATTTCAAAGGGATCATCTTCTTCGTCGTCATCATCTTGTATCATGCAAGCTGCAAGTTCAGCTAGCTCTAATTCAGTGGGGACATCAAAGTCTATTTTAATGTTCTCACTATCCATGATTTCTTTTATAGCTTGCCACTCTAGCAGTCGTTGATGATAGAGATTCAAGAGAGCAGAATGCAGTTCTTCCCAAGTCATATCTTGGGCTTGAATCTCCGCCTTGCGCATCGAAAACTGCAGCTCTAATGGAAGAATAAACTCTTGAGCTTCGGGAATACTATCCATTAGTTTTGGTTTTCTTTTCTCTATTCTAATCTAACCAGAATCCTTTATTAACATCGAATTCATTGCCAAAATCCGCCAGGATTTGGGGAGCAATGTTTTCTTCTAACTTTCGAATTGCTCTAACTTGATTTGGTGTTGCCACATAATTACGAAAAGCATGTAATAAAATTTCAGTTGACCCCCATGCTGAATCATTTAATTCACTAAAAAATAATTTAATTTCTTCTCTTCTTCTGTCTACTAAATTACCAATAACATTATGATCACAATCAAAGATCCATCTAGAAAATTGTGTGGCAACCTCAAGCCAATCTTCGTTTTCAATGTGCTCTGAAATACAAGTAAATAAAAATGGCGACCATCCAATTGAATGTATAAAAGAAACTAGCGCCTCACGCATTGATTCATCAATATTTAAATTTAATTTATCTAAATCCTTGTTAATTAAATTAATTTCACTATTTAAATATTCCAGTGCCTTTTCTTCGGTGCAACGGTGCTCACCGCTTACTGCTTCACCATCAGGATAGTATTGTGTTCCATAGCCAATGGTAAAGGGGGCGTCACCAGTGCATGGATCTGGATATGCCTTTTCATTGAATCCTTCATATTTACATATCAAATCTATCGCATTTGAAAAATTCAACATGTTAATGATAAATCATTATCAATAATATAACAATTTATTTGCCTTGTCCACGTAATTTTTTTCTTCCGTGATTGCTTTTTGAGTGCTTACCCTGTCCTTGGCTCGTTTTTTTGGGAGATCCTTGAATGTAGCTTTGATTTTTCATTCGTCTTTCAAAGAGGCTTCACATAGCATACTAAATAAAAATGTTTTCAGTTGCAAGTAATCTTCTTGTTGTTCAGCGGGTCTTGCTGGAGAGCCAGGCCAATTTTTAATTGCATCGCAAACGGCATCGTATAATGTACGAATGCTTAACAAATCCAGTTCACATTTAATTACCATTTTACTTTATGCGACCAGTAACGTGCGGAAAATTTATCAGGATTAGAGTCTTGTGCATTATG
Source organism: uncultured Vicingus sp. (assembly GCA_964422135.1). Classification (GTDB taxonomy): domain Bacteria; phylum Bacteroidota; class Bacteroidia; order Flavobacteriales_E; family Vicingaceae. Next base: position 656 of record CAYRAD010000033.1, on the reverse strand, counting down.
TCTTGCGTAATATGATTTTTTTCTTGCTTTATCTTTGGCTGTTTTAGGGTTCTTACCTGCACCCTTTACGCCTTGCTGACCGAAGCGTATAATTTTTTCCTTCCCATCTTTGCATGCCTTCACTACATGCGACTTGGTGGCGTGTCCGGGTGTCTTACGTGGCTTGTTGCAGGCCATGTCTTCTTTTGCTAGCTTTGCAGCTTTAGCTGCTTTTTTTCTTTTATTAGACATTAGGCTTAATAAATGAAGTGAATTCTGCTAAGAAACCTTTGGCTGTATCAGACATATCTTCTTCTTCATCATAACTCCCAAATATATCAAAAAACCCTTCTTCTCTTTCTCTTGTTTCAGAGCTATCTTCTTCTTCATCAAAATCTTCAAGAAAAGTATTAAAAGTTCCCAGGGCGGTAAATGGGTCACTCATCTCTTCTGAATCAAAGGCAAACTTAAATCCCTTTGGGTCTGAGATCGTTGCAATTAATTCAAGGTCTTCTCGGTTTTGATCTGGTGCAAACGTCTCAAAAAATTCACTTTCAGATCCTTGATACCCCGCATCTTGAAAAAATTTATATAATTGTGTGTCTGCAACTCCCCCTGTTTCTTTACAGTCTTCTGGTCTTTGTATATAATCAATCTTGCCACCTACAAGAAAATCT
>CAYRAD010000032.1:0-12573 GCA_964422135.1 uncultured Vicingus sp. | reverse complement strand
ATGGTAAAATAGTAGTTGCAGGACAAAGCGTACTTTCTGGATTTGCTATTGTTCGTTATAATGGTGATATCCCTACAAAATTAAAAGAATTAAAAAATAACATTAAATTAAGTATTTACCCCAACCCAAGTAATGGAAGTTTTACCATATCTTTTGATGATTTAAATGAACTTCCTGATCAAATAGAAATATTGAATCCCTTAGGGCAAGTTGTTTATTCTGAAACGGTAAATAATAATACCATTGTTAAAATTAACATCAATCAACCAAAAGGATTATATTTTGTTAGATTAAATATTAATAATAACTTTATAACAAAACGTTTAGTCATTAACTAAAAAATTAACCATAAACTATAAAACTATGAAAACACTTTACTCCTTCCTTATTGTTATATTGATTCTGTCAGGAATAAATAATAAAATTATTGCACAATGTACTTTCACAAATCCAGGGTTCGAAACCTGGCAAATTGATGATATTGCTACATTAGGAAATGATACGGTACACTATGAAAATCCAACCGATTGGGTTTCATTTGTCGACCAGTTTGGAGCTGCGTTTTCAAGTAGTGCATCCGCTTTTATCCCTAAAGTAAATAAAACCACGGATAAAAATTCCGGTACTTATGCAGTAAGGTTAGATGCCAATGGAGATGAATCTTCAGATCTGGAAGCTTACGGATATTGTAATAATCGTCCGAATACCTTAACAGGCTATTTTAAATACAACGGCAGTACAAATGATAGCTTATTAATTAATGCTTATATGATAAATGAAGATCCTGTAAACTTTATTTTTTCAGGTGATACCAGTACATCTATAGGAAAAGGTTCTTTCCTGTTTATGGGAAACCAATCAGCTTACCAGCAATTTACAATTAACATTAATTATAAGTCTTCAGCGCTTGCCGATACTTTTGTTATTCAGGTAGCCAATATTAATTCAAATTCGGCTTCTCCTTCAACATCTGCTTTCCTTGATGATTTTGATCTGTTTTTATCCAACAGTGTTGATGAAATTAACCAAGATATTTCATTAGAGTTATACCCTAATCCAAACGAAGGAAATTTTACTATTTCCTTTAGTGATTTACACGTATTACCTCAACAAATTGAAATTTTTAATTCAGTGGGGCAAATTGTTTACAGTAAAGAAATAGCTTCACAAAAATTTAATGTTGAATTAGACCAACCTTCCGGGATATATTTTGCAAGAATTAATACGAATAAAGGAATGGTTGTAAAGCGAATAATTATTAACTAAACTAAAATTTACGAGATGAAAAAAATTATTATACTTTTTTGTTTTATTTTAACATGTTCCATTTGTTTCTCACAGTGGCAATTTGTTGGAGGAAACGTTACCTCAGGCTTCTCTAGATATCAAAGTTTAGCATTTAACCCTTCGACCTACGAACCTTATTTGGCTTTTATGGATGGGACAAATGCTCCAGCTAGTGTAAAGAAATTTAATGGGAGTTCATGGGTTAATGTAGGTCCTGCAATGTTTACTGGCGTATTTTCAGGTTACATAAGTTTAGATTTTAACCCAATATCTTCTGAACCTTACATGATATTTTCTGATAATGGAAATAGCGATAAAGCTACAGTGATGAAATATAATGGTAGCAATTGGGTAATTGTTGGCTCTGCTGGATTTTCGACCACTGCAACAAGTTATAATACAATCAAATTTAATCCAGTAAACAAAAAAGCGTATGTAGCTTTTGCAGGTACTAGCTCAAAATGTACAGTTATGATGTTTAATGACACGACATGGGTGAATGTTGGAATTGATGGTTTTTCTTCAGGTCAGATAGCTGGACAAATTGGATTAGATTTTGACCCTTTAACTGGTGACCCATATGTTTTATTTACTGATATGGCCAATGGGCAAGTTGCAACATGTATGATGTATAATGGATTAAACTGGACAAATGTAGGCCCTGTAGGATTTTCTCCAGGGTTAGCTAGTAATGTTAGTTTAGCATTTAACCCTATAACTAATGAGCCTTATGCTGCCTTTTCGGATGTATCAAATAATGGGGCAAGTGTTATGAAGTTTGATGGTGCAAATTGGATTACAGTTGGAACTCCTGCTTTTTCTCCAGGAACAGCCTCGGATAATCATATTGGTTTTCAACCAGTAACAAACGAGCTTGTAATCGTTTTTAGAGACTGGTTAAATGGAAATGAAACTGACGTGATGAAGTACGATGGAGCAAATTGGATAACAGTTGGGGCAGCTGTTGATGCAGGAAGCAATGATTTTAGAAATTTGGCATTCCATCCTATAACCCATGAAATTTATGTAGCTTATCAAGCTAATAATACTGCTAATAATGTTAGTAGAGTTAAAAAATTTCCTGAATGTATAATAGATACAAATGTTACAACGAGTAATGATACCTTATCTGCAAACCAAAACGGAGCAAGCTACCAATGGTTAGATTGCAATAATAACGATTCGGCAATTATCGGTGAAACTAACCAACAATTTATTGCTTCTGTAAGTGGAGATTATGCAGTAGAAATAACACTTGGTAGTTGTGTAGATACTTCTGCCTGCACAAATATTTTGGTAACGCAGATTACTCCATTTGCTGCAACGGATTATAAAATCTACCCTAACCCTGTCAATAATATGCTCAATATTGATATGGGCACAATTACCTCGTCAACAAATCTTTCTCTAATATCCATTGATGGTAAAGTAGTTTACCAAAAAAATAACATTAAGGATAAACGTATAATAATTGACATGAGTAAAGTCAATAAAGGTATTTACTTTTTACGTGTTAAAAATGATACAATTTTTAAGACCTTTAAAATAATCCGTCAATAAATTTAATCAAAAGAATTCCTCGAGGCAAAACCTCGGGGATAGTTCGTTTTAAGTAATTTTTTATTTCCTTTAATAAGAATTTTGTAATGGAAAAGTGTTAATTTGATTACTTTATAACACAAGGCAAAGCATTGCGGTAACGTGAAAGAACAAAAACAGTAATTTATTTTCTTTCTAATTTATAAATTGTTTACTTTCAGTATTTTGTATATCATAATAAATATAATCTAAAAATAGAATCATGAAAAAAAACCAACTCCATTTAGCTAATCTATTAATTTTTAGCCTGTTGGCTTTATTTTCCTGCAGCAGTGATTCCGAACAAGCTACTACAGACGAAGCTGAAAATGAAACTCCCGTAGAGGTAGTTGTTAACAGTAATTACCAACTGGATGCGGCAACGAGTAAAGCCGACTGGGAACGTACCCTTGACCAGAAGCCCACTAAGCAAAAAGTAAAGCTATTTGGTAGCATGGTGGATGTGGAACTGGGAGCAGTAAAACTGAACACCAACGGTAATGTTAATGTAACAAGTGGCGAACTGAACACTTCCAATGAAGAAGTAACAGATGCCAGTGTTGTTTTTGACATGGCTTCCATCAAGTTTGCCGAAGAAAAAGGAAAAGGTTTGCTGGATGCCAAACAATACCCCAACTCTACCCTTGAGTTGAAAAATTTTAGCCTTGACAGCACAGGTTATACAGCCGAAGGAATGCTTACTATCCAAAAAACAAGTAAACCAGTTACAGCACACCTCGACATGGTAAAAACCGGCAACGACTATTCCCTAAAAGGTACATTTACCATTAACACCCTCGATTTTCCTTTGCGCGATAAAGTCACCGAAAAAGACATCAACAAAGACGAAATAAAAATTAATTTTGAGTTGAACTACTTGTTTAAAAAATAAAATCCAAATCATGTCAGCATCACTCTTAGAAGAATACAAAGCCTATTATTCTGTTAGGTCTGCCCGCTTTAAGGACAATCCCAATTACAAACACTCATACGAAGCAGAAAAAAATGTTGCAGATGCGATGCTTTCGTGCAACGAACTGGAAGAGTTCAGGGATAAACTGGGTAATAAAAACGAATTGTGTGCCGTTGCATTGATTAAAGATGAATATTTAATTCGTAAAAAATTTTACAACAAGCATCAGGAAGTTGTTCGGGTAAAAGCATCCGAAAGAATTCTGGAAAAAGCTGACAATTACTCCACTGCTTTAGACATCATAACTTTTGTTATGGATGAAGAAAATAAGTGCAACATAGAAATTTCTATGGATGAAGCCGTTCGTGAATTTCACAGTTCATGGGACCAACTAGACAGGATAGAAATTTATGAAAATGCAGAAGTTCCTGAAAAGTACAAAAGCGAACTGGCCAAAGAAATTGAAGAAATTAGACAAAGCCTTCGACAGTCGGTAGCTGACCTCGAAGAAAATAACGATGCCTGGCAGCCTGGCTGGAAACTCAACCTCGATTCCATTATGGAACACCGTCACAGAAGGCTTCTTATCTATACTGATGAACAGATCAGGGAAAAACTAGAGAAATACAGAAAAATTGTTAACCGATAAAAACTGAAACCATGCCAATAGATAAAATGATGTCAGATGCCATTTTAGGCACTTTTCGCAACATGAAAGCCGATTGCGAAAAGCAGGAATTATTTGGAGAGGAGTTTGATAAAATGAGTGCTTGTCTTGCACGAATGGAAGAACTTGCTGAGCAATTAGACGACCTTAACGAATTTAACGGACAAATAGCTCAGGAAAACCTATATGCCAAATTCAGCGACCATTATGGTCGTGTGTTAAGTGCTCAGGCAATGGCCGATCAGGAAGAAAAAGGTTATGACGATAAAACCCTGCTCGACCAAACAGTTGGTGCTTTACGCGATGCTATAAAACGCCTGAAAGATGCTAAGCAGGAAGCCATTGATCTTTCCATCAGTCAGGCTGCAGAAATTTCAAATGGTCAAGGAAAAGGTAATCGCCAAACGGTTATGGATAATAGTGTTGAAATAGATGTGCTCATCAATAACGAAGCCATCATTAAACCCATTGAAAACTTAATTGCTTTAGGTGAAGAGGAAGGAATGACGCTACCTCGGTTTTTACGAATCCAAATCGAAAAAGGAATGGACAAAGCCATGGAAGGTTCAAGTGTTCTCCGTGATGGATATGAATACCAACTGGCGTTTATCAAAGCCATTCCTGAAAGTCCTATTCACATTAAAAAATGGGAAAGAAAAATTGAAGGATTTGACCGCTTGGCTGCTAACTCTGAGTTTGGTGTGCCCAATTCTAAAGAGCTTACCTTTATGGACGAAGACATTGATTATGAATTTGAAGCGGATATATTAAAATGGGGAAACATTACCGACCGTTGGGAAGACCTTTTGTGGGATCTTTCATTCTGGAGTCTATCCTATACTTCTATGGCTCCCTATATAGAACCGTGGAGCATGTCGGATAATCCGCGACAAGCTGTTATCCGAACTCAGGAAAAAACGCCCGGCCTTTTTAAACAAAAAGAAAGATTGTTAGAAAAATATTTCGGAATCTCGTTTATGGATATTTTTAAGCACCCTACTTTCGAATGGAAAGTGATGCACCATACTATTGGCGAATCACAAGAATATGTGAATTTTTTAATCGAAAAAGTTTATCCTCAATGCAAGCCGTTCAATAGCCTGCCTTCAGAGATTATCAGCGAAAGAGAAGCTTTTTACAAAGAAAAACGTGAAATGAATCCTGAACTCCATTTACCACAACAACGTTTTGCCGAATTCTATGACGGGAAATTTGGCGAAGGACGTTACGCCTCCAAATACCCCATAATGGAAAAAGGAGAATGGAATGCCCAACCTTGGAACTGGTACACTTTTAAATACAAGAACTAAATGGTGATTATTTTACTAACAATTTCGCTACCTTATTCTTAAAATTCATGAAATATACCCCTTTCGCTAACTCATTTATTGAGATTGTTTGTTGTTTACTTATATGTAGTTGTACCACCTTAACAGTTTTTCCGGAAATATCTCTTATAAACAATTGGCCTGTTTGAGGTTGGCTAAACTCAATGTTAACATATTCTTTCGTAGGATTTGGATACACCTTAAAATCACTGGAACTCAACTCATTTAAACTAGTAATAAAATCAACATCCACCATTTCGGTTACTATAGTACTAATATTATGAGCAGTATCAATAGCAATGGAACGAATCATTCCACTGGTTGTTGGGTTATTTTCATATCTAATATCATTAGTTGCTGAAAGCCCTACTAAAATTGTTTCTGATGCAGTTCTGGAATGGTAAACCCTTAGTTCATCCACATCATAAATGCAATTACCACTTCTGAAAGAAATGTAATTTCCAACCGTAATTGGCGAAGGGTCCTGCCATGAATCAATGTACATATCATCCACATATACATCAGTCATTCCGGTATTTTTATCGTAAACGATTTTGTAATCGTATTCTTGTCCGGCATTAAAATTATAAATCACATCCTTTTCCAGCGTAAACACATCATTTACCACTTTATAAAATTGAAGCTTTCCATCATCCTGACGGAACCATACAAAATAAGAGTTCCCCCTGTTTGGAAGTGAAGCATCATCACTCATGTAATGAAAGCCAGCACGTTTATTCGTTCCTGATCCACTTATTGTCGCTTTGTAATGATACAAAAACTTGTTACTGTTATTCTGGTTGAAAGCTGCATACAGATTAGTGTTACTATTGACCTCATCATTCTGATTCAATTTTCCACTAATTATACTCCAAACACCAGAAGAATCTATCCAGTCGGGGTGAATGGCAACATCAAAATCATCATTAAAGAAACCGTTGTCGTTATTCGCTCTCCATTCGGTTGTATTAAAATCTGCTACCTCATAAAATTGGTGCATTACTCCGCTTCCTCCCACATTATCGGTATCGGTAAAATTGCTCACAAAATCGGTAGTTGCAAAAGGTGATGGTGAAGCTGAAATGCTTGTTCCCGGAGGAATCACATCCATAACACAAGAATAAGCTACTTCCCATCCTGCACCCAATGTTGCTCCATCTGAATAAAATTTTAAGGTTAGGGCATTACCTGTTGAAGTGATGGTTGGCGGCAAGGTTGTCCCTGAATAACCACCAATTAATGGATCTGTAATTGAACTACCATCATAAATCCAAAGCGAATCAAATCCCGATTCTAAATCAAAAGCTAAGAAATTTAAATTTATTGAACTCGCTCCAGTTGGTGCAATGGTATAGTTAAATGCTTCGTTATTCCTGTAATTACCAAAAGGTCCACCGGTATCATACAAAGTATCCGAACAGGCAATTACTGAACAATCTGTAAATTTTTGTTCTAATAGATTCCATAGTTCATTGTATCCATCATCGTAGCCCAATGCCCAAATCCCGATTCCGCCAATGTGTAGTAATTTTACCCAATCGTATCGCTCAGCTAAGCTTTGCTCATCATCCACAAAAGCTTCTCTCCAATTTCCTCCTGTTTGATAGGTGTAATATGGTGTTTCTGATTGATAATCATATTGACGATTGCTATAATTTCCTGTAGCGTTGGTTTTTACATAACTGTAAGTTCGTGAAGATGAAAAATTTCCTGTTGTTGATGAAGGAATAGCACTACTTACTGTTTCCCATTCGTAACCGTAATAAGGTAAGCCAATCAATAATTTTGAAGGTGTAACCCCATTATCGAGGTAATAATTAATGGAACGAATTAAGTTGTATGAAGTCCAAATGGTTCCGCTGTATAAGTTGTCGGTTGGCCCCGCAGTAGTACTTCCTCCATAATAATAACCATATCCCATAATGATGAACTGATCGACCACATTATTCAATGCAGGTAAATCAAACACATTATTCCAATCTACCGAATACGTTGCCATAGTTACAGTAGCTCCAGGAATAGCAGCTTTTAATTGGTTAGATAAATCTGTCATAAAACTGGTTAAATCATTTCTATTGCTTCCTGAAACACCTTCAAAATCGATGTTCACCCCATCGGCATTTCGGTAATTTAATAACACAATGATGCTGTCAATAAAAGTTTGACGAGCAGTCATGTTGGTTAAAAAGGTATTGTTATTTGTTGATCCAAAGTTGGTAACACACAATTCTACTTTTGTACCTGCAGCTTGTGCCATTGTTATTGATGGAGTAGTTCTCCAACTGTGAATGGAAGAATAATTTCCGGTTGAAGGAACCAATTCATAAGAAAAATAAGAAAAGGTGGAAAGTAAGCCAAAATCGTAATTATTATACGCTGTGCCTACCCAATAAGGATGCCAGCCATAAACAGCATATTGTAAATTACAATTGGTTTTATTTTGGTGATGTGAAACTTTTGCAACTCTACCATTAACAGAATCCCATTGGGCTTCTGTATAATCACTATGTATTCTATATTGTTCACTTTGCTCTTGGTGAATGGAAGTATATTGAGCGTAAGTTATTATTGATATAAATAATCCAAGGATTAAAAAGAATAAATGCTTCGACATGCTCAGCATAACACTCTTTTTTAATATTAGTTTAAAATTGGTCATGTTAGTTTTTAATTAGTCGCATTGTTTCAGAGGTATCAGTTCCTTTTAATTGAAGAAAATAATTTCCAGCACTAAGGTTAAAATCTTCCATATTCAATGTAAGTTCTTTTCGTTTGTCAATAGCTCGCCTATAAATAAGCTTTCCATTGGCGTCAAATAGCAATAATTCTTTAATCTTCTTATCTCTTAAATTAATGGTAATGTGTTTATCGAAAGGGTTCGGATAAACCGAAAATGTCAGTGTAGGTGTTTCTCCAATGTTGGTTACCATCACTACCCACTGTCCGTCTGAAATAACATTTGTGATCAAACCTGCTCCATTTTCAGCTCTAACACTTACATAATAATCCTGGTTATAATTAAGAGTCAAGCCTGATTGAGAAAAGGTAGTAGCAGTCAAATTGTTCGTCCAGGAAACTACATCAGAATCTCCTGAAGTTGTACCAATGGCAAACCAATAAGTTGTTACAGCAGAATTAGTATCGTTTGCCCCATTCCAGTTAGCATCTAACTGAGTATTATCAAAAGTGGTATCAATATCACTGGCTGTTCCGTCATCTACCACAAAAGTTGTTGGCGGTGTCCAGTCCACATTAATTAATTGTTCTGCAATGGTTGAAATATTGTTGGCAGAATCATTGACTATGGATTTTATCTTTCCTGAAGGGGAAGATGGATTTGGATTTTGATAACGAATATCATTTGTAGCTGCAGCTCCAATACTTACTGTTACAGAAGGATTGCGAGAGCGATAAACTTTCAATTGATTAACAGAAAGTGTAGCATTACCACTTCTAAAGGAAATAAAATCTCCAGTAGCGATTGGCGAACTATCTGTCCATGAAGTAATAAATACATTATCTCTATAGAAACTAATTTTACCGGTAATTCTATCGTAAATAACCTTGTAGTCATAAAGTTGACTAGCAACTGTTGTCAATGGTAAATCAACTACAGGGGCTCCAAAAACATCATTGACTACTTTATAAATTTGCAACTTCGCATCATCAACTCTAAACCAAACAAAATAGGAATTCCCCCTGTTCGTCAAGGTATCATCATCTGCAAAAAAATGAAACCCTGCACGCCTGTTTGTCCCCGATCCATCTATTTTTGCTTCAAAATGATAAAGATAACGGTTAGACAAACTTTGGTTTAGGTATGCAACAATATTGGTATTTCCTTCTACCTCATCCGACTGATAAAGAGCATTTGAATCAATGCTCCAAGTACCAACAACACTAGTCCAATCAGGGTGAATAGCTGAGTCAAAATTATCTGAGAAAAAACCATTATTCGCATTGGCTCTCCATTCCGTTCCATCGAAATCAATTACCTGATAATAGCTTTTTTCTAAGCCACTACCTCCCACATTATCTGTATCAGTAAAATTAGCCGTAAAATTTCCGGTTATCCATCCTGAAGGAGCGCTTATTGAAGTAGTAGGCGGTATCATATCTGGAACTGTTGAAGTATAATTAAATTCAAAACCTGGTGCATCAGTTAAACAATCTGAACGCAATTCAAGCAAAATACTTCCACCTGAGGAGGTAATCGTTGAAGGGATAGTTGTACCAGTATAATATCCAATTAATGGTGCAGCAACAGAATTGCCATCATAAATGTATAAATAATCCCAATTGTTTTCTACATCAAATTGTACTGTGGTTAAGGTAATACTGCTTGCATTAGCAGGTTGAATTAAAGTCAGTGCTCTTTGTCCTGTGTAATTTCCTGTACTTCCTCCATTATCCGTAATGGTTCCTGAACTTGCTGTTAATGTGGTAACAGGGGTAGTATTGTTAATCAGGTTATCAAAATATTTCCAGTCCCAGTTAGCTCCCGGGTCAGTATGGGTTTGGTTCGGATAATGCTGATGTCCTTTAATTTTAACACAACTTCCTGGAGTACTTGAAGTACTATAATTCGTTGTTGCCGCCCAAGGAAAATAAGCCGTTCTTAAAGGGTCTATTCCGTAACCACTTTGAGTAATATCTCTTACCAAATCAGCAGAAGATTGATACATCGCAGTAGTGTACCATCCGGTTTGGGATGCGTATCCCTCGTGTTCGAAACCTATGCAATAAGGGTTTTCGGAGCCTACATGCCATGCTTTATCTGCTTCCAGCACCATTTGTGTTACCTGTCCATCTGACGAACGTAATACATAATGAGCTGAGACATTAGCACTTGGATTCTGAAACCAAGAAATTGCACCAGCATAACTTCCCTCTATATCGTGGATAGTTATAGCAGAAATTGGAGTTCCGGCTCTGGATGACCAATTGGAAGGATCGGCAGGATTCCATATGGCAGGTGGATAATCTACTGATTTATTGTTTGGAATTTTACTTTTATAAAGCTGGCCATTATCTCCTACTACAGTATTTTTACTAATCGTTACTTTTGAAGATTGTAATACTATTAGGTTTTCCTCACCAAATACTTTTTCTAAATCCAAATTGTAATTCGGAAAACCATATTTTTTCTGCATTTTAGTTTCGTTAAGAAACGAAAAGACAGCGTACAAATGTGAGTTTAAGGCAAATTCCTCCTGTAGATTCTTATCAGGTAATTCGCTTAAATTTCTTAATATTTGAGCATAATTCTGACTTTGATATTGAAAAGGACTTAGCAACATCAACTCATGATGATAGGCTGCTGCATAGGCCAAAATATTTTGTTGTGGACTTTGTAAAATATCGTTTACTGAAATTCCTGAAACCTGAGAAATGTAATTCAGGTTATTCCTGAAATAATTTTGCCCGTCCAAAGTTAAACCCATTACTCCATATGTTTTGGGTAAGCCAACACAACTCCCAATAGGGTTTTGAATGTGATGAAATCTAGTCATGGTATAAGCTACTGCCTCCAACATTCCTCTTGGAACATCAGGATATTGGTTATAAGCATAATCGAATTCCTGTTTATAATTGTTTACAGGTAATTGATGTTTTTGGGTAAAAACAAAGGTAAAACTGAAAATAAAAAAGCTTAGTAAAAATATTCTCATAAAAAGGGTAATTAGTTAGTTAATAAATGATTGACAATACTTTAACATCTATTAAAATATAAAATTTATAAACCTATTGCTACTCCGCCCCTTATAATTGGGTTGGGTTGTAAAAGATATGATTCTTTCGTTTCATTAAGGTTCCATAAAACAAGAATATACAAATAAGAATGTCCCCCAAAACTTTGTTTTAAGCCCCCTCCAATATAGGGATTAACAATATTAATTCTTTCATCATCATACGATTCTACATTGATAACTTCTAATTCAGCATGAGCCAATAAAGGAACATTATTAAATAAGTACTCTCCAAAAACCCTTCCCCCGTATAAGCTGGTACTAAAATTAGTTGCTTTCTCTGAATAATAAGTATAGTTGCCTCCAATACCTCCTAAAATATTGTCGGTAAAATAATAGCCAAAAGTAGGAGCGACTTCAACTATTGTAACATCACCAAACACTAATCCAAAACCTCCACCAACAGCCAACCTGTCCCAACTAAAACCTCCTCCGTTTTTTGATGATTTAGAAGAAGAGCTTTTTGAATTATCTCCAAAAACATAAGAATCTTCATCTTGTGAAAATCCCAATACCGAAATCAATAAAAATGATATGAGCAGAAATTTTTTCATTATCAACCAAATTTACAAAATTTTAAATGAATTTATTTTGTTTAACATTATTTTACTTTTTACAAACAGTCTCTACCTGTAGCAATAAGCTTTCCCTCTTTTTCAAAGAGTTTTGATTTTGCTTCAAGTTTGTTGCTCTTATTTTTTATCAATTCTCATTTGACATCAAGTTTGCCTGAGTTGTTTGGTCGGAGAAATTGGGTTTACTTATTTTATTGATAATATTATGCTGCTCTACATCTTCCTCTGCATCCAAACAGTAATTCCCTTCTTGTTTATAATAAAACTCCCGGCAATTATTTTTCCATATTTCACAATGAGCTCTGCTCCGCTAATTTTATCGTTCCATTATGTCCGGCTATAGTTGTTGAACTTACCCAATTAACAACACTTTTAAGAGAATTTACTTTAAAATATTGAGCAGATATTGTATGAATTCCGGTAAAAATAATTAATACAAATGCTACTATTATGGCTTACATTTTCATTATATCTT
>CAYRAD010000031.1:0-12590 GCA_964422135.1 uncultured Vicingus sp. | reverse complement strand
TTTAATTTAGAGTGGTGCCTCCAGGAATCGAACCAGGGACACATGGATTTTCAGTGCGTACTACGAAATGCAAAATAGCGTCTGTAAGTGTTGTTATTATTGTCTTGTAGCGTTTTTAGTTAAAAAGGTAAAAAGTACGCTTTTCTTCGATTTTGTGCTAAAATGTACGCTTTAAAAGCCGCTCCTCACCATACTATTTCAGATGTAACAGTATTACAATAGGAGGTGATGAAAAAAGTTAAATTATATATGATGATTGTCTTGACTTACATAACTACACACCCTAACAGGGTTGAGTATGAAGTTTCGAGGTTAAAGGAGAAGTATAATTATTGATTTTTCAAAATGAAGATAAAATCATAAACCCAAGAAGGTAAATACTCTTGCGGTTCCAACTTACTTAAATGATTTTCCAAAATACGTCTATCAAAACCTTTTAAGTCCTTGGTTTCTTTTACAATTAAAACCATAATCTTCAATTTTAATCGCTTATCTTTTAAAATTTGGAATGCTACAACTACAAATATCAATACAACTGTTGTTACAATTATAAAAATCAAAGATATTATACCAGGAACTATGAAAAAAGTGAATGGAGTTAGAATAACAAAGAATAACAAGTGATAAAGGCTATATTTCAATCTAAAGAATGCCTTGTTAACTTTTCCAACTTCTTCACCAATTGACTTATCTATAAATGCGAACCTATCCTTCTCTTCCATCTTCTCTAGCTTTTGTATGATAAATAACGTAGAGTTATGGTTTTTGTTGTTAGATAGGGTAAGTTGTCTACACGAAAAAATTCCTGCTGATGAACCTAAAACTGTTAGAATAAACTGTTACCATCAACTGGAAGCACAAATGTTTGGCAGATACAATTGAATCCTGAAAAGATGAATAATATTAAATGAATTCTTTTCATAATTATTTTATCTCATAATATTTAATTTCTCTTTCTGCAATTCTATTAAGCTTACCATTTTCACTCTCTATACATAAGGTCCAATTATTAAATTCATCAAAAACATATCTAAATATTTTCATATACTCAATTGTACCGCATTCGGAATAACCTATATCCTCAATGATGTTACCATACCTGTCTTCTACCCATGAGTATGTACCACCAAAAATCCACTTATCATTTTCAAAATCAAGAATTTTTTCGATGGTTTTATTCTCTTTTTCAAAATACGTCCTCGTCATTTTACGATGACAATCACCCTGAGCATTGAAGACATTTAATTCAATCCAATTTCCTTTTTCATTGTATTCATATTCGTATTTATATGTATTTGGATTAACATCTTTTTCTTCAATAATATTCCCTTGTTCATCATTAACATAAACCTGCCATTTACACCATTTTTCGTTAGAGTAATTAAATGATTCTTTCTTATAGCCATTATTATCAAAAACATATTTTCTATAAAAGCAAATAACATCATCAGCCATTATTTTCCCATGTTCTATCATATTTCCATCCTCATTGTATTCCCAAGTTTCTTTTTCTTTTAATTCTTTGTTAATATCATAATACTGAGTCTTTAACAATCTTTCCATATTATCATAATATTCGACTTTTGATAAAGGAAACTTTAATCTTTCTCCTTTGGTAATAATACCAAAATCATCTGTGGTATTATACCAGTTAGTTTTTACATGTTTAAGCTTAGGGGACATATTTTTTTGGTATAAATAATTCAGCAATGAAAATTAAGTTATTATACTAACTAATGCTACTCTAATCCCTTTTTTTCTTTTAACGATGGCAACACTTAATCCAATTTTGCTAGACTCTTCCAAATTTTGATTTTCTATTAAAAGTGATACTAACTCTTTAATAATTTCATCTTGATTAAATTCATATTTACTTTTTTCAAGAACAACGCTATATCTATTTTTGTTTTTAGGAAATAAACCTAAAAAACTATTTGTCTGAATAATGTCTTGTTTTTCAAAAAGTACATTTTGTAATTCTCTCGTTTTCGTTTTAACATGAATAATCGCTCTAACTTTTCTGTTGGCTTCTGAATTCATCTTTTTATTTTGTTTAACTTCTTTATTTAGGGATTCTAAAATTCTTTTTAGTACTGCATGTTTAACTTCTTTCTGTGTTATATATAAACTTTGTTTTTTATGCTTCTTTATACTAATGTCATTGTTCTTGCTGTATTTGTAGCCCATTGAGAGAACATCTGTTCCCCATACTTTACCCCCTCCAATAAGGAAGGCTGTCCCATGCCTTCTATAGCTGTACTCTAGCATATTGGCATTGTGTCCAGGGGAATTTTTCCATTGTTCAAATGATTCTTTGGCAATATTTAATGAAATTTCTTCTAAGCCTTCACCTTGTTTACTATAGTTATACAAGCAATTTTCTCCATGAGCAGTGTATTTAGGATTTCCATTAGTTGCAAAAACTATTCTATCTTCTGTATTTTCACCAGTGAATCCCTTGGAAATATTTGCTTGTCTATGTGTTAGATGATTATTGTAATACATATAATAACAGTGGTTTCTAGCCGCTAACCACATATCTTCATCCCACTGAAGAATACTACTACCATTTTCGACTCTATACTCATTTAACAATTTATGGAATTCCATAGCTGCTGCTCGCTCGATTGTGAAATATTCACTAAAAGCATTTTCATCAAAGAGTTGAGCAACATTTTTTTTTGTAGTTATTTGGGTATAGGATAAATTATGACATAAGACGATTACCCCTAATATTAGGATGAGTTTTTTCATGATAAGAAATTAAATTGTAGTTGTATTAAAACGAAAAAAGGGTAAGGAAAATTGTCTTAGCAATTGTTCTCAATAAAATTATTCAACATAATTATCACAATCTTCATTAGTGCAATATTTTGGAGGGTCATCCATTTTGCCAAAAGGCTCTGAAACAAACCTATAAAAATCTCCTTCTTTTTTCTCACCTATTTGAAACCCTAATTTTCCAAGTGAATTATATTTCTCTTCTGGAAAATTAGTCAAGAACCACCATCTCCCATCTTTCGTTCGAGTACCAGATTTAATAATTAATGGGCTGGTATTTTTGTTTAAAATCATCCAATTCTTCACTTCTTCATACTTCTCCCAACCTGAGCTTCATCTCTATGTACAAAGTGTTTTGAAATAATATCTTTAACAGTATTGACTCCTTCATTAATGGTGTCTTCTTCATCTGTAGCACAATATTGACCTAGCAAATATTCAAGAACGTATGTTGGTACAATAGCATTGCCCTTAACTAGTTTAGTTAAGTCCTTTCTTACTACTTTTCCAGCGAAATTAACGCAAAACAAGGTACGGTTTTACGGTTTGGGAAATAACATTACCATTACTGGTAAAGGAACTTTGAGGGATGTAAGGCGTGATGCCAAATTGTTTGATTTGATTGTAATCGACAGCTTTCAAAAACTCAATGTAAAAGCAGAAGAGTTTGAACGGTTAAGACAAGATTTTCCGAAAACAATTTTTATCATCATTTTTCAAAAGACAGCTTCGGGGAGTATGCGAGGTGGTTCATCTATTAAGTTTAACAGTTCTGCTACTATTGATGTACAAATTAAGGCTGATGAACGTATTGCTTTTATGGAAAAAGGCAGATACGGAACTATTGGCTGGGTGTACTCAATTGATGAAGGGAGAATTATTGCTGAGAAACGTAATACCCCTTTATTAAAATAAATTTGTAGATGAACCAAACGAGATGATACCCTTTAATTTTTATTGTACTTTTTTCTTGATGCCATTTTTCAAGGTTTTCTATTCAAAATAATACTTAAGGTGGGTTCTAAAAATTAGTTTTTTTCGTTTTTCTAAAAAAGATAAGAGCCCTTTTTAATCTTTTTAAGAAAAACTACAGTGCAATTTAGCAAAAAAATGTTGTTTTTAACGCAAAAAGCTGCAATTTTATCTATCTATCTATCTATCTATCTGTAAGTTATTTTCAATCGTTTAATCTGCTCATACCTAAACAAGTTGTAGGTTAAGTTGATTAATCCAATAATTCCTGTTGCTCTTATAATACCTACTGATTTTAGCACTAAGCCATTCATACTTTGCTCCATAAACCCAAATACGTGTTCCACTCTTGCTCTAATTTTTGATTTTTTTGTGTTGTTGGCTTTTTGCTCTTCGGTTAATGGCTTATTGCGATACCCTTTTTCGTGTACTTTGTTTTTCATTTCATATTTGGCAATGGTTTTTTCTTGTTCTTCTCCTGTATAGGCACTATCTGCATGTAAGTCTTGGTCTTTATCTTTTTCTTCTAACAAGTCATCTAAGGCTTGCGAGTCGTGTACTGATGCATCTGTTACTGTATATTTGTTGATGAACTTACTCTTGGTATCAACCTTAGCGTGGTTTTTGTAACCGTAAAAAGTTTCTCCGTTTTTCTTTGTCCAACGGGCATCTATGTCTTTGTGCTTTTTCTTGTTGGGCTTATCATTCCATAAGTCATCGCCTTTTCCTTCTTTTATTTTCTTGTTCTCATCTCTTGTGTTGCGTTGGCGGGGTGCTACGGTAAAACTGGCATCTACCAATCTGCCTTCATTAAATATTAATTCTTGTTCTTCTAAAAATGAGGTAAATTGCTCAAACAATTCATCTACTAATCCCGTTTTTGTTACTCGTTCTCTAAATGACCATATTGTTTTTTCGTCAGGCACTTTGTCGCCTGTTTCTAATCCTAAAAATGCTTTAAAACTTGTTCTGTCTAATATTTGATACTCTACCTGGCTATCTCCCAAGCCATAATAGCGTTGCAATATCAATATTTTGAATAGCAGAACGACATCATAAGGTTTTGCTCCTGCATTATTCTTTTTGTTGGTATTTAGCAATTTATTCTCTAATGTTTCTCGAAATAGCTCAAAATCTATCACTTTACTAATAGCTTCCAATGGGTTACCCATTAAGAATAACCGTTCTTTGGTAAATTCTTCATCAAATAAGCCCTTTTTCCCTTGTGTTTTGTACATCTTTTTTGGTTTAATATTTAATCCTAAAGTTAATCATAATTAACTGTTTAACAATGAATTAATTTTTAGAAGTCCCCTTAACTTGTTTCGAACAAAGATAGCAAATCCATTATGTTTAAATTAAAGGACAGGACCGACTTTTTTATCTTTATTAGTAATGAACAAAAAATAATTCAAAGAATTTGAACGAAACTTTTAATTATTTCTTAATGTTATCTCATAAATCTTTACAATTTAATAACATAATCTTAAGTTAGTTTAATCTTTCAACAAGCGGCTTATAACTTATTTTTGAATAGTTTTTTTTAAGTGATCATCCTATACGGATAAAACATCCCTAAACCGCTTTTTAATATTACTTAATATTCAACAGCTATGAGAAAACTATTTTTTACTTTATCATTACTGGTTTACACTTTTATTGGAAAAACACAATCCATAATAATTAATGAAGTTTCACAAGGACCTTCAGGTAGTAAAGAATTTATTGAATTTTTAGTTACCGGACCTGCACTTACTTCATGTAATCAAATCCCAGTATGCATTGATTTAAGGGGTTATGTTTTTGATGATAATAGTGGTTATCTTAATGGAGCACCTGTAACTGCTGTTGGAATAGCAGCTGGAGCGTGTCGATTTGCTAACAACCCTTTTTGGAGCTGTATTCCAGCTGGAACGATAATTGTCATTTATAATGATTTGGATCCAAACCCAACCCTTCCTCCTAACGATGTTTCTATGGTTGATAATAACTGTTCAATGATTATTCCTATATCTTCTGCCTTATTTGAACATCACAATACACAACCGAATTCAACAAATTTAACTTACCCCACTACTGGCTGGCTACCTGGCGGTTTATGGTCTAGAATTGCAATGGCAAATGGACAAGATGGCTTTCAAATATATGCTCCTACAAACCTTAACACACCTGTATTTAGTATTGGTTGGGGGTCTTCGGGTAGTCAAACTAATAATTTAGGCGATATTTATATGGGGTCAGCATCAGCAACAGATGACGTTTTTTACCTTACCGATTGTAACGCTTCAACTCAGACAAGTTGGGCAACCGGATGTGCCGGAGATATTGGAGCATGTGGGGGAAATGATGGTACTCCTGGTTTTCCAAACCCAGGTCAAGCCACTTGTGTAGGAGCCATGAATAACAATTGTGGTCAAATTTTAGTAGTAGATTCTATTTTCACTAACGAAACGTGTTTTGGTGCTTGTGATGGAACTGCTGGTGTAAATATAGTTACTGGAACAGGTCCTTTTGTATATACGTGGAGTCCTGGAGGAGATACAACACAAAATGTAACTGACTTATGTGCAGGCACTTATCAAGTAGTTGTTTCAAATGGTGGATGTCAAGACACCACTTCTGTTAACATTGCTGCTGGCTCACCTCCCTCAGCAAGTACAGATGTACAAACTGCTTGTAACTCTTACACTTGGATAGATGGAATTACTTACACCGCAAGCACCAACACACCAAAAGATACGCTGATTAATGCTGCCGGTTGTGATTCTGTAGTTACCTTAAATTTAACCATCAACAACAGTACCACTGGTACAGATGTACAAACCGCCTGTAATACTTACACTTGGACAAATGGAATTACTTACACCGCAAGTACCAACACACCAAAAGATACGCTGATTAATGCTGCCGGTTGTGATTCTGTAGTAACTTTGAACCTGACCATCAACAACAGTACCACCGGTACAGATGTACAAACTGCTTGTAACTCTTACACTTGGACAAATGGAATTACTTACACCGCAAGCACCAACACACCAAAAGATACGCTGATTAATGCTGCTGGTTGTGATTCTGTAGTAACTTTGAACCTGACTATCAATCAGCCTGTTTCGTTTTACCAAAATTTTAGCGAATGTCAAGGTTTTTCTGTTACTGTTGGAAGCAAGACCTATACTTCAACAGGTATTTTTATCGATACACTAACTTCGCTCCAAACAGGTTGTGATAGCATTGTTACTACTAATTTAACTGTTGACCCTTTGCCTGTGTCTAATTTTAGTGCAACAAGCGAGTGTTTAGGAACAGCCACCACTTTTACCGATTTATCTAATGCAAATGGAGGTGTATTAACCAATTGGAATTGGGATTTTACCAACAATGGCTCTGTTGATAATACAAATCAAAACCCAACCAACGGCTACCCTGTTGCCGGTAGTTATACTGTAGAGTTAATGGTAGAAACTGCTCTTGGCTGCAAAGATTCAACAACTAAAACAGTTAATGTTAATCCTATTCCTGCAGCAAATTTTACAGCCGCTAACGTGTGTTTAAATACCATCACTCCATTTACAGATTCGTCCACCATTACAACAGGTACTATACAAGGTTATTTTTGGGACTTTGATGATGGGTCAGGCATAAGTGCATTACAATCACCAAGCTATCTTTATAGCAATTTCGGCATTTATAATGTAAGTTTAACGGTAACTTCAGATAGTGGGTGCATTAATACTGTGGTAAAATCGGTTACTGTATTTAACAACCCAACCGCAATTTTTACAGCTACTAATGTTTGCCAAAACTCAGCAGCTCAATTTAATGACCAATCAACAGGGAATGGAGGAACGATTAATCAATGGGATTGGGATATGGATTTTAATGGGGTAAATCATACCACTAATTATATCGTCCAAAACCCAGTAAATAATTATGCAACAATCAACACCTATACTGTTGAACTGATTGTAAGCACTACGGATGGTTGCAAGGATACTGTTACCAATCCAATAACCATATTTCCTGTACCAAATGCAGGTTATTCCTTTACAGATGCTTGTTTGGGAACAGTCAATAGTTTTTTTGACAGTTCAACGGTTTCTTCTGGTACTACTACCAATTGGAACTGGAATTTCGGCAACACCAATACTTCAACTAATCAAAACCCTTCAGAATTATATGCTGCTGATGGACAATATAATGTAACTCTTGTGGTAACGACAGATCAAAACTGTAAGGATACTGTTACACAAACCATAAACGTTTGGCCTTTGCCTGTGGTAGATTTTACTCCAACAGAAGTGTGCTTGGATGAAGTTACTCCATTTATTGATTTATCTACGGTAAGTTTAGGAGCTAATGTAGTTTGGAGTTGGAATTTTGGCGATGGAAATTCGTCCAACAACCAAAACCCTTCACATATCTTCTCTCCCGAAGGAGTTTTTCAAACAACCTTAGTCGTTACTACTAACTACGGTTGCATTGATTCTGTTACCAAGCCGGTAACCGTTAACCCCTTACCTCAAGTTAACTTTACAGCAGATTTATTAGAAGGTTGTTCTCCTGTGATGGTTAATTTTATTAACAACACTACTATTAATGTCCCCGGGAACATCTCAATATGGAATTGGAATTTTGGAAATGCCGGAAATTCAATCCAACAAAGCCCTACGAATGTGGTATTTACAAATTCTTCTAATACCTCTGTTGCGACTTATGGAATAAGTTTAACCGCAACATCCGACAAAGGATGTGTTGCTAAAGATTCTGTTGTAAATATGATTACATCTTATCCCATTCCTTTAGCCAGTTTTACCTACAGCCCTATTGATGCTACTATTTACGATAAGGAAATAACGTTTACTGATAATTCTATCATTGCCAGCCAATGGTTATGGGATTTAGGAGATGGAAGCTCCTCCACAACGCAACATCCGATACATGAGTATGCTGATTCCGGGTCTTTTCATGTAATTCTTTATATAGAAAACAGCTATGGATGTAAGGATACCACTGAAAAGATAGTAAAAATAAAGCCTGATTTTGCCCTTTTTATTCCAAATGCGTTTACACCCGATGCAGATGGTGTAAATGATGGATTTTATCCTAAAGGTTTTGGTATTAGTGATGATGATTATACTTTCTTAATTTTTAATAGGTGGGGGGAAAAAATCTTTGAATCGCATGCTAAATTTGAACCTTGGAATGGTACTTATAAAGATAATTTGGTTCAAAATGATGTTTATGTTTGGAAACTTCATTTTAAAGACATTAATGGACAACAACATTCAAAATATGGTCGGGTTACTATCGTAAAGTAAGTTGTCCATTAAAAAATTAATAATTATGAAAATCTCTACAACTGATACATTCTTTCTAATCAAACCTATTTTATTAAAAACAAAAATTAATTTTATTATTATTTTATGTTTTTTAAATCTAAATACTAGAGCTCAAGTTCCAACAACTTGCTTTGAAATTGAAAGTATTTTAGTAGATGCTTGTGGCTCTCCTGAAGGGGAAAATGAAATGGTTCGTATTAAAATTGGTTCAACTCCATTAAATACAACAAATATTTCTATAAATTGGCCAAATAATCCTTGGTTAGGAGTTTGTCAAAATGGGGCAACAGCCTCAGTTGTTGCTTCATTAAATAGTACAATCCTAGGTTGTGGTATTTTATTAGAACCAACAGCAGGAGTTCTTCCTGCTGGAGCAAATGTGTTAATAATTACCAGCACGGCAATAGACGTAACTGCCAACTCTTTTACTAATTTAAACGATACGTTGTATGTTATTTTTCAATGTGTTGGAAATACTTCAGGTCACTTTGCTAATTACAATACTACTCCTGGATTAAGAACATTGTCTGTTTCTTTTTCAAGCCCTGTAAATTGTACCGACACTGTTACTTACGATAGGACTATTCTTGTAAATCAAAATGGAACTTATGGAGGACCTACAGCATTAAAAAATGGTGCCTTAGCCAATTTTGATTGGTCTGGAAATGTAACATATGATAACCAAGGATGTCAAGCTCCATTTTCTCCAGTCTCTATTTCAGCAAACAGTTCTTCTCCTCTAACAATTTGTCCGGGTGATAGTATAGGGGTGTTTGCATTAACACAAGGAGGAATCCAATCGGTTTTTTGGTCTGGTAATTTGGGAAGTTTTAGTAATCCTACTATTGATACAACAGTTTATTTTTCTTCAATAAACGATACGTTACCTTTTAATATTATTGTTGGAGGAATTTCAAATTGTAATGACACGGTTTATGATACCTTATTAGTTAATATTACTCCATCTGTTAATACTTTTATTACTGGAAACGACACCCTTGATTTATGTCAAGGACAGAATTTAACTTTAATTGCAAATGGTGCGAGCAATTACTTTTGGAGTACAGGGTCGTCTTTATCATCAATAAATGTTACAACTGGAGGAATGTTTGTAGTTACTGGAAGTAATAATTGTTTTTCCAATTCAGATTCAGTTTTTGTAAACTTAATAATACAGAGTACTATTTTTATTTCTGAACCTGATACCATTAATATTTGTCAAGGACAATCCATTACTTTGCATGCAAATGGAGGAAGTTCTTATTTATGGAGTACTGGAGCAAGTACTGACTCGATAACTGTGAGTACCCAAGGAAATTACTATGTGTCTTCCAATGGGATTTGCCCTTCAAATACAGATAGTGTTCAAGTAAATGTTTTACCACAAATTAACGTTAGTATTTTAGAAGGTGGTTCTACAATATTGTGTAATGGAAACACTTTAACCTTACATGCCATTGGAGGAAATAATTACACTTGGAATACCAATGAATCTACAGACTCTATAGTTGTAAGCTCAATAGGACAATATATTGTTACTGCAACTAATGGTATTTGTCCAAGTGTTTCTGACACAATTAATGTTATTAATGATATTTTCCCTTCAGCATCTATTATGGGTGATAGTATTTTATGTATCGGTTCATCGATAATCCTTAGTGTTAATGGTGTCGGTAATTATAGCTGGTCAACAGGAGATTCGGGAAATACAACTATTATTTCATCTGCTCAACAAGTTATTTTAACAGCAACTAACAGTTGTAATGATTCTGTTTTTGTAGTAAAAGATATCTTCTCCGAAGATTGTAATATAAACACAGAAGTGTTGATTCCAAATGTGTTTACCCCAAATAATGATAATTCAAATGATAAATTTAAAATTAAGGGGACTAACATTAAATTAATAGAAGGGAGTATTTACAACCGATGGGGTAATTTATTATTCGAATGGAATAATATTAATATCGGATGGAATGGAAGAACTTATGCAGGAGAAATTGTTCCTGAAGGCACTTATTTTTATATCGTAAAAATTACGTTTATAAATGATAAAAGTAAAGATTTCAAAGGGACTGTACTGTTATTAAAATAATAGTTAACAAAAACACAATAATTATTTACCGTATAATAACATAAGCATTACATTATCTATTAGTTAACGATTCTCATCTTATTTAATTTTGAAGTATAAACATACTAAAAGATAAGCTATGAAAAAGAAAAATAAGGTAATGTTCTTTGCCGACACAAAAAAGGTCATTCGCCTTAAATTATTCTTTTTAATTTTGCTTTCAAGTAATAATATTTTTAGTCAATGTTTTTGGTCAGAGAATTTTTCATCTTATGCAAATGGTACTACCATTGGAAGTGATAACAATGCTCCTGTTGGTGCTGATTGGATTTCGGGAAACTGTCCATCTTGTGTACCTCCAGCTGGAGATTGGTGGCAAATTGAAAATGGGCTAATGGAAGCAAGGGATGTTAACAATGATGTAGTGTTTTTAGAGACCGAAGTTATAAATATTTCTGCATACTCTAATGTTAGCTTTAGTGTTGATGTATCCGAAAGTGGAGATCATGAAGGACCTTATTTAAATGCTGATAATTGTACTGACCAAAGTAATGAAGATTTTGCAAATGTATGGTACTCTATAAATGGTGGTGCTTATACTTTAGTTCCCAATTGGATGGGTTGGTGTGGATTATATGCAAGCTGTGCTACACATACTTTTTATGGAAGTGATGGGGCAGGTGGAGATTGTCTTGGGTTTGATACAGATTGGGTAAGTTCAACCGTAACAATAGGTGGCATAAATGCAAACACTCTTCAAATTAAAGTGGAAGCAAGAAATTCTTCTGCTAGTGAATACATTAGGTTTGACAATATATGTGTTGAGGAAATTGCTGTTTTACCTGTTGAATTAACTTCGTTTAATGCCCTATATCATCCCGAAAATAATTATGTAGATTTAAATTGGATAACAGAAACAGAAATTAACAACGATTTTTTCACCTTAGAAAGGAGCATAGATGGGATAAATTTTGAAATTATAACAACTGCACCAGGTGCAGGAAACTCAAACACTACGCTTCATTATGATTATATTGATTTATTACTTAATCAAACAGGTAATGTTTATTATCGTCTAAAACAAACTGATTTTGATGGTAAATTTGAGTATTCAAAAATTGTAGTTGTAACTATTGAGAATTTAAGTCAAATTAATATTTATCCTAACCCTTTTAAAAATAATTTTACCATACAACTTTCTTTAGAAAGTAGTTATCCTATGAATATTGAAATAATTGATTATTTAGGCAGAATAGTGTATAAAAGTGTTGTTAATAATGTTACAGAAAATATCGAAGTCTCTTTAGAAGAGCAACAATTATCTTCAGGGACTTATTTCATAAAAATATTTAATGAAACAGAATATAATATTAAAAAAATAATGAAAAAATAATGAAAAATTTTGTACACCACATTTATTCATCAAT
>CAYRAD010000030.1:0-12594 GCA_964422135.1 uncultured Vicingus sp. | reverse complement strand
AGATTTTTTGGAAAACACAAATTATTTGAACGTATTTCTCCGAAAAAAACCTGGGAAGGTGCAATTGGAGGAGGAATATTAGCATTAATCGTTGCTTATGTTATTTCCATATATTTTACTAACTTAACATTAACTGACTGGATAATAACGGGTGCTCTAATTGTTGTATTTGGTGATTTAGGTGATTTAATCGAATCTATGTTAAAAAGAAGTTTTGGTATAAAAGATTCCGGAAAGTTACTTCCCGGTCATGGTGGAATTCTGGACAGATTTGATGCTTTATTATTAGCTGTTCCTTTTGTTTATTCATATTTACAATTGGCTCACTAGTTTTATTACTTTTGCGAACTATGAAATTTCACAAAGAAGGATATCCATCGCTACTAATAACATTATTATTTATTCTTTTATTGAATTCCTTTGTTTACTTCTTTTTAGGGCAATATTTTGTAATTTCATTATTAGCCTATTTGATTTCCGGATTTTTATTGATTATTATTTTACAGTTTTTTAGAAGCCCTTCTAGAAATTTTAAATGCATTGATGATACAATAATTTCTCCGGCAGATGGAAAAGTTGTGGTAATTGAAGAAGTAGAAGAAACTGAATATTTTAATAACAAACGATTGCAGATTTCGGTGTTCATGTCACCTGTAAATGTTCACCTCAACAGGTATCCTATTTCAGGTATCCTAAAGTACTTTAAATATCATCCGGGTAAATATTTAGTGGCCTGGCATCCTAAATCATCCACAGAAAACGAACGCACAACAATCGTAGTAGAAGACACAAAAGGAAGAAGTGTTTTACTCAGACAAATTGCAGGAGCAATGGCAAGAAGAATTGTTTTCTTTGGAAAAGAAGGTGAAGCTGCAAAACAAACTGACGAGTGTGGATTTATTAAATTTGGTTCGAGAGTAGATTTATTGCTGCCTTTAGATACCAAATTAAATGTAAAATTAAACGACACTGTTAAAGGTGGAATCTCAATTATTGGGAAATTTAATACTACATAAAATTTTATTTCCAATATTTCTTAACTTAGCAAATAATTATATAAAATATAAATAATATGAGAAATTTACTATTAGCATTTTTATTTTTAACTTTTGTTGTATCAGCAAGTGTAGCAAGAACGAAAGTTATCAAAAATCACAAAATTGAAGTGTATGGAGATGACGACAAAAAGTGTAATAAAAAGAACTGCAAACACAAGACAAAAGAATGTGCTGATCATAAAAAAGAATGTAAAAAAGGAGAAAAGAAAACTTGTTGTGCAAAAAAAGATAAGGCAAAAAATTCATGTTGTGCAAAGGGCAAAGCTAAATCTTGTAACAAATCCAAATCGTCTTTAAAAGAAGGAAAATAGGATTATTCAGATAATATATAAAGAAATGAAAGAGGTGAAGAATATCACCTCTTTTTTTTATAATATTTTATATAATTCGCTTAAACAGTTTATCTCATATTGCACATTTTTATTATGCTCTTTTTTAAAGTAATTAAAATATATATGATCCATATTTACTCTTTGTGCACCATAAATATCAGCATACAAATCATCACCAATCATTATTGAATTATTCTGAGTGGCACCTGTCAGTTTTAGTGCTTTTTTAAAAATCAACGGATGGGGTTTCTTTACGCCTACCTTTTCTGATAATATGATTTCCTTAAAGTAATTAATTATTCCTGATTCTTGTAGTTTTATATACTGAACCTCTTCAAAACCATTAGAAATAATATGCAATTGATATTTCTCTGAGAGGTATTTTAGTACCTCTTTAGTGAAAGGAAATAGTTCTTTCTGTTTTGGAGAATTAATAATATAATATTCACCGATTTTAGCTGACAATTCTCTATTGTCAACTTTAAAAAAAATAAGAGTATTATAGAATCTTTTCCACCTCAAATCTTCCTTGCTAATTTTTTCATTACGATAATTATCCCATAACTCCTCGTTTATTTTGTAATATTTTTTGTAAAATTCTTGAAAATGGGGAATGAAATTATTTAACTCAAAATCTATATATATGTCATTCAGGACTTTTTTTGAATTTTTATCAAAATGCCATAGCGTTCTATCTAAATCAAAGAAAATATGTGCATATTCTTTTCCCATTTATTCAAAAAAAAAGCTCTCCCGGAATACGAGAGAGCATCTGTTTATTATGTAATAAAGAATTAATTATCTTGTCACAATAAATTTAGCAACCTTAGTCTCTGAATTAGATTTCAGTGAAACAATATATGTTCCAACGCTTAATGATGAAGCATCAAATTTAACTTTGTTATAACCTTTAATTTTAGTGCCTAAATCAATTGTTTTAACTAAAGATCCTGTTAAATTATAGATGTTCACTTTAATATCTGAATTATTTTTCAAGCTAAAACCAATTGTGCCAAAATTATTCACAGGATTTGGGTAAACATTAACATTTGTAATAAAGTCTTCTCCTTTTCCAAATTCATCAAATTCGTTTTCTTTGATACTAACTACATTCAAGTCTGTTGACATATAAAATCCTCTACCATGTGTGCCTAAATAAATATAGCCTGAATTACTACTTTCGTAAGATTTTAAATGTTGTTGTTCAACAGCAAATACCGGAACATGAGTCATTCCTGTTCCACTTTCATCTGTCCACTCAACCAAATCACCTGTTACAGCAGAAAAAGCATTTTGCGTTGTCCAAACTCCCCATTCAGTACCAATGATTACCCTGTTCTTATCAGTATAATCTACTTCAGCATCATAAACTGGCATTTTAGGAAGATACCCTGTTGTACTCGACGATGTTGGCCCCTGAATAGCAGTGAAATTTCCCGTTGATCCGGTTGCCGTTAATGCATTTGTACATCTATAAACATGATCAGCTGTTGAATACCCTGAAACAGTTGCTATAAGATTATTGCCATCATTAGGATCCACAGCAATACTTACCACACCTCCTCCACCTAAACCTGCAGCTATTGTTTCAACGGTAAGAGCAGCATTATATCCGGCTAAAGTATTAGCCATAGACAACCCACTAACTCTAATTACACTACCACTACTTGTTCCAAGAAATAGATGGTTTCCATCAGGAGAAAATTCCATATTTTCTACACCACTCGGAGTACCAGCAATTTTATACCATTCATTAGAAGATGCATTTAATCTGGCAGCATCTCTTGTAAAGTAAACACCACCCGATGTTCTAAAAGCAAATTTATTTTGAATTGGATCTACAAATTTTATTGTATCAGCAGGAGTTTTTAAAATGACATTAGAAGTAAAAACATAGGATAAAGGTAACGAATTAGTTAAACTATAATAGTTAATAATGGTTCCCGCTAATATCGTATCTCCTGCAAAAATAGTATCACCGGAAATAAAAGTTGTATTCCCCACAGAGTCAAGGAAAGTATATTCTATTGAATCAACGCTTAAGGTATCATTAAAATTCTCCCAGTTTTCAATAACTGTATGAAATGGTTCATTGCCAGAAGCAACAATATTTTGCAATGTAGAGTTAAAAAATGAACCAGGTGTACCTCCATTAGATCTCATTACATTTCCATTTTGACTAGTAAAGTAACTTATTCCGCCTCCTAAACCTGAAAAAGCCACATCAAAACCGTCTCCCCCACCTACTGCAAAAGTACCTAATGGAGTACCTGAACCGAATGCTCCATACGTAAACAACTGTGTACCATTATCTTGAGAACCGCCCATGAACCAACCATTAGCCGCTGTTTGAACATCATAAAATGTTGTAACATTATATCCTAAATTTCGAGCATACCAAGATGTACCTCCATCTGTAGATCGAAAAACTCCACCATCGCAACCGATATAAACAGTATTACTGTTTGGCCAAACAATGGTATGTTTATCAGCATGGACATAATAAGGATTGGTTATTGATTCAAACAAATTAGCTGATTTTAACCAACTTCCCCCTATAGGATTAGTACCAGATGTATATATCCATTCATACAACTGAATTCCTCCCACTAAAATATGCCCCCAATTTGAAGGATCGACAGCAATTGCAGCATCATAAAAACCTTGTCCACCATTTGGATCACAATCATCTTGTAAGAATGGGTCAATACAATAAGAATCTCCAGGTACTATCGTGTCCCAATCAGCACCTTTATCAATACTCATATATAAGTTTACTAAACTGTCATTTGAACATAAAATATAAAGAACGTTTGGATTTGAAGGAGCAACAGCACCGCATAATCTGGTTCCTGATTTACCATGATATGTAAAAGTACCATAAGCATCACTGTCTGAAGTATATGCTTTTCCTCTGAAACAAACTAACATGGAACCATCAGAACCCAAATCAATATCCTGAACTCTACCATTTTCTGGAGTACCACCGGTGGTAGTAATTGGGTTTGTCCAACCACTAATTGTGGATGGATATAATCCTGAACCATCTGGGTCAGCCAAAATCATCCCAAATGCAGTCCCCAAATACAGCCTATTCCCTTTGGATGCTATAGCATTTATAGTAATTAGAGAATCTGAAGGGTCATTGTTTAATGAAAGCCCTGTGGTTAACACTGGTAAAACTGATCCGGAACTTGGCACATATTCATAAACACCATTCCCAATAAAGCCACTTTGTCCATTCCCAGCATAGGGAGTACTAAAATTATATCCGCCACCAAACATTTCAAAATCTGAACCTGTACCAAAAAATATTCTTCCATCATCCGTCTGTGTGATACAAGAAATCATCAAATTCTGTCCTGCTACACCCTCTAATCCGGAAACTGGGCTCCAACTCTGTGTTCCATCATTAGAAACGAATAAACCACCTGCCACACTACCTGCATATACCCTGTTTGGCACGAACCTATCTACTAGTATTGCTCTTGTTCGTCCTCCAACATTATCTGGTCCCATCTGATTCCAATTTAAACCTATTGCAGATTTATTATTCTTTTTGCTAAGAGACATCACCTCATCTCTAACCTGACTAACTAAATTTGGATCGACTATACCAGTTGCAGGATCCTTACGAAGCATGTGCATGTATTCTAAATAACCTTCTTGTCCTTTTTCTATTCCTTCCATACTAACTCGTGGAGTATAAACGGACTGCTTTTTTTGGTAGTTACCAAATATTAATATCCCACTTAATGTAAGTGTTACTAATAAAATTCCAATTGTAAATGTTTTAATATTCATTCTTAAATTGTTTTAAAAATTTGATTTTGAAATGGGCTACAAGATACATATTATTTAATACATACAAAATAAAACCCAATCGTTTTTTATCCTATAAAATTAAGAATTTTTTAAGATTTTTTTTAATCGATTTGATAATCGGTTGATATTGTGGAATAAAGGCCATTAATAACTTTTGATTTTTTTAGAAAATATGCCTTTCTGCATGATAGGATGACCTCACTAACGGAGCACTCTCTACAAACCTGAATCCTAAATCCAAACCTATTTTTTTATACTTATCAAATTGCTGGGGTTTTACAAATTCAATTACGGGTAAATGTTCAGTTGTTGGTTGAAGATATTGACCAATTGTTATAATATCGCATCCTGCATTTTTAAGGTCATTTAGTGTTTCTATAACTTCCTGTTCAGACTCTCCTAAACCAAGCATTACGCCTGACTTAGTTCTCATTCCACCTTTTTTTAATCTATTTATTACTTCTAAACTTCTTTCATACTTTGCCTGAATTCTTACCTGTTTTGTTAACCTTCGAACAGTTTCTAGATTATGTGAAACAATTTCAGGTGCCACATCAATTATCCTTTGCAGGTTATCCCATTCTCCTTTAAAATCAGGAATAAGTGTTTCCATAGTTGTATGCGGACTTACTTTTCTTACCGCTTTTACTGTTTCTGCCCAAATTACAGAGCCTCCATCTTTTAAATCATCTCTGTCAACAGAAGTAATTACACAATGTTTAACATTCATTAGTTTAACCGAATTTGCAACCTTCATTGGTTCTTCGTAATCTGCGGGTAAAGGTTTCCCTGTTTTAACAGCACAAAACCCACATGATCTGGTACATATATTTCCCAATATCATAAAAGTAGCCGTTCCAGCACCCCAACATTCACCCATATTTGGGCAGTTTCCACTTTCACAAATGGTATGTAATTTATGTTCGCTAACAATTTGACGAACATTTGTATATGCTTTGCCAATAGGTAATTTTACTTTTAGCCAGTCCGGTTTTTTAGAAAATCTATTTTCCGTTAGTTGTTTATCCAAGATGTTATTCTGTTTTTTTTGATCCAAAAGTAAGTGATACGTATAGATTTAAGAAATAATAGTGATTTAAATCATCAGCCATATTATCGATATTAGCCATCATGGGTATTTTTTTATAATATAAATCTAATATAGCTCCAACTTCTAATGCATTAATTCTACTTGCTTGTCTCGATGATTCAAAATTAAACCCGGTTTTCACATAAGCTCCAGGATAGATTTTACCAGTAAATAACCCTCTAAACCATGATGCTTTTCCATTAATGTCATCTTTAGTATGGATTTCAGGATCATATTTTACAATTTCAGTATCAGGTAGTCCGCTTACTTCATTCTTAACATATACTTCCAAATAAACCGGTTTAGCATAAGCTAATGATAATCCTCCATTTAAAACATAAGAAATAGCTATTCCTCTTACACTTTGTTTGCTAATAAATGTATTGTGTTTTCCAATACCGGATCTCAATATTAAAATAGAGTTTAACTTCCCGTAAAAGTATCCATTAGAATTATCAAGCTGAGAACTATAAATTTTTATTTCCTTTGGATGTTTAATACCAACGAGATCAAAATCATAAGTAGTCCTTGTAAAACCAGAAGTATATAAGGCATACCTATATGTCAATCCCCATCCTGTAGTATGCAATACAACTCCAAAAGAATTTTCTCTTTTATAAATAGTCCTTCCCTCCTCAAAAATCGTTTCCTGAGCATAAATGGATTGAGCAAAACCAATCATTAAAATTATATAGAATAATTTTCTCATTCTCTAACAAAATTAATAATAAAAATGTAATCTTTACATTTTGAATGTAAACACATAAATCATTATAATTTGGCAACTTCGAGGATTGTATATAAAGGAAATTTAAGGACTGAAGCTGAACATCTAAATTCAGAATCAAAAATTATTACAGATGCTCCGCTTGACAATCAGGGAAAAGGTGAAGCATTCTCTCCAACAGACTTGGTAGCAACAGCACTAGGAAGTTGTATGCTAACAATTATTGGAATAAAAGCAAGAGACAAGAATATCGATATAGAAGGAATGACAATTGATATTACAAAAATCATGAGTTCAAACCCTAGAAAAATTAGCGAAGTTATTGTCGAATTTAATTTTCCGAACAAGAATTACACGGAAAAAGAAATGAAGATTATTGAGAATTGTGCAAAAACTTGCCCTGTAGCATTAAGCCTTGACAAAGAGTTAAAACAATCCTTAATTTTTAATTTCTAAATCTTTAAGTATCTTTTTTACTGATATTTCAAAATGAGAAGCATTAAAAATTAAACTTCCATCTTTAATTATTATTAATTGAGGAGATTCATGCCTAATATCGAATTTTTCTTCTATCAAATCCGATAAATCTCTATGTTTTAATAAATCCAAATAATATATTGGAAGCTGATCTCCAAAATTCCATGAAGCAGACAACCTCAATTTAACTAAATTGCTAATTGAACAACGTGTGCTATGTTTGAATATAGCTACGCCATATCTTGCACGATTAGAATTATCTACAAGCTGATTTAAATCTAAATCAGAAGTGATTTCAATCCAATTCAAGAATTAAGCAGGAGTTTGTGCTGTTTTTTGAGTTTTAACTTTTCCGTAAGCTGGACAAGTTTCGTGGCTTTTACAAGAAGAGTATAAAATAGCAACTAAAAAAAGTGCTGTGGTTGCAATCAATATTTTTTTCATTCCAGTTTACTTAGTTTTGTTAAATGATTTTTGCAAATTTAAAAATAAAATTACAATTTAAAATTATATTTATTAACACTATTTGTTAATGTTTAGCTAATACGTAAATTGTGAGGTATTGTTACAAATAAAAAAATGAACCAGACAACCCCTAACCCAAAGATCGAAACAAGCTGGAAATCAGCAATGTTAGATAATTTTAAAAGTAATTATTTTACAGAACTTAAATCGTTTTTATTGGATGAAAAACAAAAATATCGGATTTTTCCAAAAGGAAAAGATATTTTCAGTGCTTTTAATCTGACCCCTTTTGATAAAGTAAATGTGGTAATTATTGGACAAGACCCTTATCATTCATACGAGGTTATCGATAATGAAATTATTCCACACGCCCATGGCTTATGTTTTTCAATTCCGAGCAAAGCAAAGAAAATTCCTCCATCTTTGAAGAATATCTATAAAGAATTGAAATTGGATTTAGGATTAACCATTCCCAACCATGGTAATTTAACCCATTGGGCAGAGCAAGGAGTTTTATTATTAAACGCTACTTTAACTGTAAGAGCTCATCAGGCAGGTTCACATCAGAATAAAGGTTGGGAAAACTTTACAGATGATGTTATAAAAAAACTTTCGGAGCAAAAAAAAGGGATCGTTTTCCTTCTTTGGGGAAGATTTGCTCAAAACAAAGAAGCTCTAATTGATAAGCGTAAACATTATATATTAAAAGCAGCACATCCATCTCCTTTCTCGGCACACAATGGTTTTTTTGGATGTAAACATTTTTCGAAAACCAATGAAATATTAAGAAAAAATGGTCTAAGAGAAATCGACTGGCAAATCAAATAAAAAGGCTAATTTTTCGTAAAATATTACCTTGAAACAAAAAATATACATAGCACTAATCTTTCTAAACCTCTTTTGTTTAAAAATTCATGCTCAGAAAATTGATATGAAGATTAGTTTTAATGATACTACATTAAAACCTTCAAAGCTAATAAATTATAGTACAACAACTAGTTTGTATGAATTAAAAAATGAATTAAAAAACATTATTAATCAGCTCCATCAAAAAGCATTTTTA
This sequence comes from uncultured Vicingus sp., assembly GCA_964422135.1. GTDB lineage: Bacteria > Bacteroidota > Bacteroidia > Flavobacteriales_E > Vicingaceae. Next base: position 3,557 of record CAYRAD010000030.1, on the reverse strand, counting down.
TTAGCAACTACCGATAGTATTGTGGTTGATACTACATTTTATCATGTGTTTATTAAGCTTGGTAAGACCTACCAATGGGCTTCCTTAGAAAATATAAATATTGATGAGGAAATTTTAAGTAAAATAGGATTCAGAGATAAATTATATCAGAACAAACCATTTAACGAAAAACAAGTACAAACATTTTTTAATAAGGTTATTCTTTTTTACGAAAACCATGGATATCCTTTTGCTTCTATAAAATTAGACAGTGTAGAGATACACGGGAATAATCTTTCGGCCAAATTGTATATTGAAAAAAATCAACTTTATAAAATAGATAGTGTTATTATTAAAGGTAATGCTACCATTTCTGACCAATACATAAAAAATTATATTAAAATTAAAGAAGGAGATATATATGAAGAAGAAGCCATTAGAAAAATTAGCAATAGAATTAAAGAACTTCCATTTGTGACTGAAGAACAAAAATGGAAAGTGATTTTTACCAATGATAAATCTAAAGTATTGCTTTTTTTAAAGAAGAAACCGGCAAGTCGATTTAATGGAATTTTAGGTATTATACCCGATGAACAAACAGGTAAATTAAGGTTAACCGGAGATGTGAAATTAAACTTGATGAACTCTTTTCATAATGGAGAAAAAATAGATTTTAACTGGAGAGCCATTCAAAAAAACACCCAGGATTTAAAGTTTGATTTCTTATATCCTTTCCTGGTTAATACTCCGTTCGGAATAGATTATAAATTTAAATTATATAAAAAAGACACCACTTATATTGATGTGGGTCACCGAATAGGTGTTCAATACATCTTAAAAGGAAATAATTACTTCAGTGTATTTTACCATCACAAATCTTCCAGCCTATTATCCCAAGCCAATTATGCAGCTTTAACTGTATTACCGGCTTATGCCGATATCACATCAAAATTGTATGGAATAGAAATTCATCAAACCAAACTTGATTATTTACTAAACCCCAGAAAAGGCTATCAATTTACCATTACTGGTTCATTGGGTAATAAAAATATTAAAAAGAATCCACAGATTGATGAAAAACTATACGAGAACATTAACCTCAACAGTACATTATATAATGCTGATATTGATGCTAATTATTATCTCCCTATAAGTGAAAGAAGTGTGATTAAACTAGCCTCGAAAAATGCTTATACCTATAATGAAAATCTTTTTGAAAATGAGTTATTACGATTTGGTGGCTTATTGACTTTAAGGGGATTTGACGAAGAATCTGTATATGCTTCTTTATATACTATTGAAACAGTTGAATATAGATACATATTGGAACAAAATTCATATTTATATTTATTTTTTGATGGAGCCTATTATGAAAAAAATGATAAAGATAATTTTATCTCGGACCGCCCATTTGGTTTTGGCACCGGAATAAGTTTTGAAACCAAAGCCGGAATATTTTCAATTAATTATGCTCTTGGTAAGCAATTTGACAATCCAATATTATTTCGTTCGGCCAAAATACACTTTGGTTTTGTTAACTTTTTTTAACATATAATTTAAGTACTTTTGCCTCCTTACTTTTAAAAATTATTGATGGCTGAAAAGAAAAAAAATAAATTCTCTAAGAAATCTATTAAAAAAGCGATGCGAATTTTTCAATTCCTGAAGCCTTTTAAAGTAACTTTTATTTTTGGGTTGATGGTCTTAATCGTATCAAGTGTGGTTACCATGGCCTTTCCAAAAGTGTTGGGACAACTAATAGACTCCGTAAATGCCGCAGAAGATGAATCCGTAAATAACATAACATTAACTTTAATCGGCATTTTCTTAATTATAGCCATTATGTCTTTTTTAAGAGTGTATCTTTTCGGATATGTTACACACAAAGCACTTGCATTAATAAGGCTCACTACTTATCAACATCTAATAACATCACCTATGGCTTATTTTTCGAGAAAAAGAGTTGGAGAATTAAGTAGTAGAATTACATCAGATATCTCCTTATTGCAGGAAACTTTTACAGTTACCATTGCAGAATTTATACGTCAATTTATTACCATCCCTACAGCATTATTTTTCTTAATTTTTATTTCATTCAGGTTAACTGTTTTTATGATTGCTGTTATTCCGGTTGTAGCCATAATTGGAATTTTCTTTGGACGATACATAAAAAAATTAGCTAAAAACGCACAAAGCGACATTGCTGAATCTAATACCGTTGTTGATGAAACGCTGCATGGAATTGCAAGTGTTAAGGCTTATGCCAATGAATTTTTTGAACTTTTAAGGTACAAGAAAAGTATAGACAGTTCTGTTAATACTTCTATAAAAAATGCCAAATGGAGAGGGATGTTTATTGGTTTGATTATGTTTGCTTCGGGTTCTGCAATTGTAGCTATTATCTGGTACGGGTTACATATGGTACACATGGAAAATCTAGAACCCGGAACTGGAATTTCTATGGGGGACCTATTATCTTTTGCTATATATTCTGCTATTTTAGGAGTATCTTTTGGTGGAAGTGCAGAATTATTTTCTCAACTCCAAAAATCAATTGGAGCCACAGAAAACCTGATGGATATTCTGGAAGAGCCTACAGAAAATATTTCTTCCGAAACTCCAAACAAAATTGAGATTAAAGGAAATTTATCGTTCAATAATGTGAATTTTTCCTATCCTTCACGAAGAGATATTCAGGTATTAAAAGACATTTCATTTTCTGTTGAAAGCGGAAAACAAATTGCATTTGTTGGTCCTTCAGGTGCAGGAAAATCTACTATTGCAGGTTTAATCTTTAGGTTTTATGACCCCGATTCAGGTACTATCACAATTGATGGTAAAAATATTAAGGATTACCCCCTTTCTGACATTAGAAATCAAATGGCTATGGTTCCGCAGGAAGTGATGTTATTTGGAGGCTCCATTAAAGAAAATATCGAATATGGAAAACCGGGTGCCACAGACGATGAAATTTTTGAGGCAGCAAAGCAAGCCAATGCCCTTGAATTTATTGAAAGTTTTCCTGAAAAATTTAAGACTTTAGTAGGCGATAGAGGTGTTCAGCTTTCAGGAGGGCAAAAACAGCGTATTTCAATTGCAAGAGCCATCTTAAAAAACCCATCTATCTTAGTTTTAGATGAGGCTACCAGTGCATTGGATTCCGAAAGTGAAAGACTGGTTCAGGAAGCTTTGGAAAGACTAATGAACGGAAGAACATCTTTGGTAATTGCTCACCGTTTATCTACCATTAAAAATGCTGATAACATTATTGTATTAGATAATGGAAAAATAAAAGAAGCCGGTACTCATGCTGAATTAATTAAAAAGGATAAAGGTATTTACAAGAATTTGAGTACGCTACAGTTGACTGCTGTTTAGTTTATTTTTTCAACCAAAAACCAAGTGAAATGGTAAACATGTTATTTTTAACATCAGCACCATCTTTAGCAATACTAGATAATCCAATATTATATCGTGCAGAGGCATGAAATTTTGAGACATCAACCCCAATTCCAAGAACAGCTGATATATCTCCTGAATTATAAAAATCTTTTACATCAGTTCCATCAACCTTAGCC
>CAYRAD010000029.1:8250-13063 GCA_964422135.1 uncultured Vicingus sp. | reverse complement strand
ATGGCAGATGATTTGGAACCCGAAATGGCAAGACATTTTAATAAGTGGGCAGGGCCTATTGAACTCTTTCCAACTTTTTGGGCAGCAAGAAGTGTAGATGTGCCAAGCTGGAAAGCTGAAATCGACAGTATGTTATTATTTATGCAACAACGACCAGCTAATGTCCGCAATCATATTGTAAATGATTTTGGATTAGTGAAACAAGTTGACATTACATTAAAAGTGCAGCCAGAAGGAGCTGGACTGATTCAAATCAATACCATTATTCCTGATAAATTGCCATGGACTGGCGTTTATTTTGATGGAGTTCCTGTAACCATTACAGCACTTCCTAACCCTGGATATACCTTTAACCGATGGGAATCAATTCATACTCTTTTAACTGCTAAAAATGACATTTCTATACAAAAAAATGTAGCTATGGATGATGAGTTTACTGCATATTTCAACACACTTGATTATCAAATAACCGTTTATCCCAATCCTGCAAATGATATGGTAAATATCAATTACGAAGTGCCTGATGAACAACAACTATCCATTAAAATTTTGGCAAGAGACGGAAAAGAGGTCGCTGAGTTGGTATCCCATTCATCCTTTCATCCTATAGGTAATTATACAATTTCATTTACAAAACAACAGTATCATTTAACAGCAGGGAATTATTTTATTGAGTTTAAATCAGCTACCTTTTCAAAAACAATTAAATTTACGATTTTATAAAAAGTACCATGAAAAACAAATTAATCCTTATACTAACATTAGCTTCATTTTTAATTTTTTCCTGCTCTAAAGAAGAAGGGGTAGGAGGAAGATCATCCATTAAAGGAAAAGTTTATGCAAAAAATTATAACTCTTCATTTACCCAAATCCTTTCTGAATATTACGCCCCCGAAGAAAATGTATATATCATTTACGGAGATAACCAAAATTACGATGATAAAATAAAAACCGGTCCGGATGGAACTTTTGAATTTAAACAATTACGCAAAGGTAATTATACGGTTTATGTTTACTCTAAAGATACTACTTTTACTATAGCATCAGGGGTTGAAGCTAAATATGCAAATGCAGAAATAAAAGACAAAGAAGAAGTAGTTTCGCTTCCCGATTTTGAAATTATTAAATAAGATTTAATAAGTTTTAGTCATCGATTCTGGCGTACAAAGAATAAAATTAGCCAACCCTATATTTTCTTCAGCTAATGAATCTATTTTACTTTGTTCAACAGAAGCAATAGTCATGATATTTAAATCAGGATTAGCTTGTTTTAAATACCAGATAATTCCTTCAAAATTATTAGAATGATATGAGCCATTATAATGAAGAAAGGTTTGCCCTTTTTTCCAGTTTTTTAAAATAAAAGAAGCCATTGTAGCATCTTTTATAGCTTGTGCTTTTGGTAAATTCTCTCCCCCATGTCCACCACTCATTTCAATCATTTCTTTATAGCCTGGTAAATCTTTTTCATACTTTATAGGGAGTGGTGCTATCCATTTTTTTCCTTCATCACTAATACCATTCAAAGCTTTAAAACCTTTTTTATACACCATGTTGGCATATCGTCTAGGGACATTGGTAGCCACAAAAGTTAATTGATTACTCATGGCAAAATCTAACAGTGGCTGATAGTCTGTTTCGTTGTTTGGCCATACTTTCGCTTCTTTAATAAAGGTTTTGTAAGGATGATCACCACCTAAATATTCATTGATAATAATTTGATTATCTGCTTCAAACATTTCAGCACCTAAAACAAGATTATCATTTACTTGATTAAAAACGTCTTTAGTTAATTCTAATTCTAACCAATGATCGATTGGGTTATTATGCAATTCACCAAAAAAAATAATGTCTGCTTTTTCAGCTTCTTTTAAAATTTTTTCATAAGATGATTTTTTACCTTTTTCGTTGTATATCTTGTAAGCCAGTTTATCTCCTTTAAAAGAAAGCAGAATTAATGCTATGCTTAGTATCGAAAATAATTTTTTAGTGGTCATGATATAAATATAATAAGTTGACTACGAATATATTGATTAATTATTAAAGAAGGTTTAAATAACGGTTCAAATTTTCAAATTCATTAACTGTATTTATAGATGCTTGCTTTGTCGTTAACCAAATAATGTGTTTTTTAAGCTGAGTTGTTGTCCTTTCTTTTTCTATATTAGAAAGTCGTTGAATATTAAATTCTGATGGTCGTTCTAAGATGTTGAGGTAAATATGGTTAATATATAATAATTCTTCATTCACTAAAAATTGATGTAATTCTGGTAGCTGGTTAATATTTAGAGAACTTATGGTTGGAGTTATTTCAAAATAGATTTCCGGAGCATCTTCCAATAGTTGTTTTCTATTTTTAATAAACTGCTTCCAGTTAAACCCTTCTCTTATTTCTTCTCCTAATTGAAAAGAAGCATCAATACTGGCACTAACATGTATGTTGTTGAAGTTCTTCCAAATTTCTAAAATGTCTTTATCCTTAAAGTTAAGGTTAGAGAAATTGGTATTGTAACGAAGTTGAATGTTAAACAATTTTCTTTTTTCTAGTTCTTCTAAAATTTGATAATGTTCTTCCATGATGAGTGGCTCTCCACCAGCAAAATAAATTTCTTCTACATCATCAAGATAGTCAAAAAGTTCATCAAAATCAGTGGTAAACGCTTTAATAATTCGTTCTTCAGAAGCATTTCTTTTGCTGCCCTCTTCAAACCATGCCGAGCTGTTTCCATGCCAGCAAGTTTTACATTTAAAATTGCAAATGTTTGAAAATCGGATATCTAAATAGATAGGTTGAGGATTATTTTTTTTAACTCGTATGATGTCTTTTTTGTATTTCTGATTGGAGATTTGCCGCAAACTTTCTTTGCCCGATTTTTCTATATTGTAACAATGGGCACATCTTTTATCTGGGATGTTGGTTGCGAATTGTGCTCTCAACATTTCAAACTTTTCTCCCTTCCAAATATCATTTATAGATTGTTCCTGAACATTACCTAAATAACGGTTGTTGTTGCAACAAGGGCTCACTCTTCCATTTTGAGATACATGAAGATGTATCCATGGAAGGACACAGAAGTGGTTGTTGTTCATAATTTTTCAAATTTACGAATTCTAATTCTCCAAAAATTATTGTAGTTTCACAGTTAAAACTAAAAATATAGCCCATGTGTCTTAAATTTATTATTCCAATCATCATCACCTTTTTATTTATTGAAAGTAGTTATGCTCAAGTTGGAAATGATTTTCCAAGAGTAGTAGGGGAATCCCTCACGAATGAGACGATAACTGTACCAAAAGATACGAAGGGTAAATTTAGTATTATAGGAATGGCCTGGACGAAGAAAGGAGAAGAAGAATTAGAGAATTGGTTTGTACCTGTATATGATTTGTTTCTTGAAAAGGAATCTTTTATTGGAACCGTTTATGATGTAAATGTGTATTTCTTACCCATGTATTCTGGGTTTAAAAAAGGTGCTCATAAAATCGTAATGGCAGATGCTAAAAAACATTTGGATAAAAAATTACAACCGCATGTGTTATTCTATAAAGGTAAAGTGAGAGAATATAAGAAAGAACTAAACCTAGACGATCGAACCAGTACTTACTTTTTTGTGTTGGATGCTTCTGGAAAAATTGTTCATGTTACTTCGGGTAAATACGAAGAAGAAAAATTGGAGGAGATTGAAACGTTTATTTCTAAGTAAAATTACCCATACAATATCGAATAAATAGAAATTAATTTCCCTCTTGATCTCCCTTCAAGAGGAGGCTCTTACTTCCTTGTGTACTCATGTACAAATTGACACAATCGCTTAACATTTTCTTCAGGAGTTCCCGGTAAAATACCATGACCTAAATTAAAAATGTAGCCATCAATTCCTTTTACCGAATCTAAAATCTTTTTGGTTTTTGCTTCGATAATATCCCAACCAGCAAACAAAGCAGTTGGATCTAAATTACCTTGAACAGCAACCTGATAATTCATGTCTTTCCAAACTTTTGCTAAATCTGTTTTCCAATCAATGGCAATTACATCTGGTTTGGCTTTTAGCAAACTTGGTATTAAATGTGAAGAATTTACGCCCATAGAAATGATTGGAACAACAGGGTGTTTTTCTCTAATTATTTGAATCATTTTTTCCACATGTGGATAAACGTATTCGTTGTAATCATCCCTATCTAAAGCACCTACCCAGCTATCAAAAATTTGCACCACCATGGCACCACTTTCAATTTGAAAGTTGAGGTAGTTGGCCATTACCGTTCCTAATTTGTCCATTAACAAATGCCAAGCTTTTGGCTCGTTGTACATGAATGCCTTCATTTTTTCGTAGCTCTTAGAAGGTCCACCTTCAATCATGTAACTTGCTAAGGTAAACGGAGCACCAACAAAACCGATACAAGGCACATTTAATTCTTGCTTTAACATGCTCAAAGCTTTTCCAGTGTACCACATTTCAATTGCTGGATCAACTACCTTAAGTTTCTCTACATCAGCAACTGTTTTAATTGGGTTATGAATTAATGGGCCATAGCCTTTTTTGTATTCAAAGCTGATACCCATTGGCTTTAAAGGAATTAAAATGTCTGAAAAAATAATGGCAGAATCCAATTCGAATTGGTTGATAGGCAATAAGGTTACTTCTGCACTTACTTCAGGAATTGTACTAATCTCAATGATGCTATACTTTTCTTTTATTTTCATGTACTCTTTTTGGTAACGCCCTGCTTGACGTGCTAACCAAAGTGGAGTGTAAGGAGTTTCTTCTCTTCTACATGCTTTTAAAAAATTGTCGTTGAATTGTGTCATGTT
>CAYRAD010000029.1:0-8150 GCA_964422135.1 uncultured Vicingus sp. | reverse complement strand
GAGTTTCTTCTCTTCTACATGCTTTTAAAAAATTGTCGTTGAATTGTGTCATGTTTTGTTTTTATGTCATACCGAGCATAGCCGAGGTATCTTTTGAGTTATGTATTAAAAATTTCATCATTCAAAAAATTCCAATTTGAATTTTTAATGGTAATGATATTTTCTTTCTTTTTTCTATTCCAATTTTTAATTTGCTTTTCTCTGTCAATTGCTTGTTCGATATTTGAGAAATGTTCAAAGTAAATTAATTTATAACAATAAAATTTACCTGCAAATGTATTACTCTTTCCTTTGTTTTCTTGATGTTCGAATAACCTTCTTTTTAAATCATTTGTAACACCGGTGTATAAAACTGTTTTGTCTGGATTTGTTGTGATATAGACAAAATAGTTATGGTTCATTTTGTTTTTCCTTTTCCTTTTTAAGTTAATAGATTCCTCTGTTTCGTTCCTTCGTCACTCCAATCGGAATGACATCATCAATTATTAATTGAAGCCATTGCCTTATTAATCGCTTTTACTATTCTCTCCATATCCTCATCCGAAAGTACAGAACATAAAAACCAGGATTCAAATTGTGAAGGTGGAATGTATAGACCGTTTTCGACTAATCCCCAAAAGAATTTAGTAAACTGATCAGTATTACATTCTTGCGCTTCTTCAAAATTAGTTACTGTTTTAGAGGTGAAAAAAGGATTAAACATAGAACCAAATCGGTTTACTGTTAAATCAATTCCATTTTCAGTAGCAGCAGCTAACAATGCTTTTTCAATAATCGCAGCTTGTGTATTAAATTTATCGTAAGGATTTTGTGCTTTTAATTCTGTTAATGTAGCAATTCCTGCAGCCATAGCAACAGGGTTTCCGGATAAAGTTCCTGCCTGATACATATCACCCAACGGAGAAACGATGTTCATTATTTCTGCTCGAGCTCCATAAGCACCAACAGGGAAACCTCCACCAATTACTTTTCCTAAACAGGTAATATCAGCTTCTATTCCTAGCAGCTCTTGTGCTCCACCAAATTTAGAACGAAAGCCAGTCATAACTTCATCAACAACTAACAAAATACCTGCTGCTGCTGTGATTTTTCTTAATTCTTTAATAAAGGCATCACTTGGTAAAACAACACCCATATTTCCAGCAATTGGTTCAATGAAAACGGCTGCAATATCATTACATTCAGCTATGTGTTTTTTTACACTATCAATATTGTTGTATTCTGCAATTAAGGTGTTTTTTACCGCATCGTTAGGCACACCTTTACTTCCAGGTAAACTGTAAGTAACCAATCCAGAACCAGCTGCAACCAATAAAGCATCGGAATGACCATGGTAGCAACCAGCAAACTTTACAATGTGATTTTTTCCTGTAAAAGCTCTTGCTAAACGGATAGCACTTAAAATGGCTTCAGTACCAGAATTGACAAATCGTACTTTATCCATACCTGGAAAAGCATCGCATACAATTTCAGCTAATTTAATTTCATTTTCGGTGCTTGCTCCAAAACTAAAGCCCGTACAAACTTGTCGCTGAACAGCTTCAATAACTTTGTCGTTTCCATGACCTAAAATCAATGGGCCATAAGAAAGCACCATATCAATGTATTCATTACCATCAACATCATAAATTTTAGAGCCATGAGCCTTTTCAATAAATAATGGATTCCCTCCTACAGATTTAAATGCCCTAACAGGTGAGTTAACGGCTCCAACTAAGTGCTTTAATCCTTTGTTATATAATTCTTGCGATTTGGTGTTGTTCATATAATTAATTAAAAATTAAAACTGGAGAATTAATTTTCCGTTTTCAATCATTCATTTTCAATTGTTTAGCTGCATCTTTCGCAAAGTAGGTGATGATGATATCAGCTCCAGCTCTTTTAATGGAAAGTAAAGTTTCCATCATTACTTTTTGTTCATCTATCCAACCATTTTTGGCTGCTGCTTTTATCATGGAATATTCACCACTAACATTGTATGCTGCTAATGGTAAATTGAATTTATTTTTCACTTCTCTTATTACATCCAAATAGGCCAAAGCCGGTTTTACCATTAAAATGGCAGCGCCTTCATTAACATCAGCTTGTGCTTCTTTTATGGCTTCCAATCTATTTGCTGAATCCATTTGATAAGTTCTTCGGTCACCAAAACTTGGTGCAGAATCTGCAGCATCTCTAAACGGACCATAATAAGCGGATGAATATTTAACGGAGTAACCCATTATTGGAATATGCTGGAATCCATTTTTATCTAGTTCATCTCTAATTTCACGAACAGCAAAATCCATCATTCCTGAAGGAGCAACCATGTCAACTCCTGCTTTTGCTTGTGCTAAAACTTGTTTTCTGGTGTTGATTAATGTCAAATCATTATCTACATCCTGATTGCATAAAACGCCACAATGACCGTGGTCGGTGTATTCACAAAAACAAACATCTGCTATAACCTGTAAATCAGGGTAATTTGCTTTGATGTATCGAATGGCTTCCTGAATAACTCCTTTGTCATTCCAACTTTCGGAACCTTCGGCATCTTTATGAAGAGGAATACCGAAAAGCAGGATAGATTTAATACCCAAATCAACCACTTCTTTTAATTCTTCATCAATCTGGTCTAAAGAATATCGATAAATGCCAGGCATTGAAACAATTTCTGTTTTAATGTTTGTTCCTTCTTCTATAAATAAAGGATAAATGAAATCAGTAACTTTTAAATGTGTTTCTCTTCGTGATGCTCTTATTTCTTCTGTTTTACGATTGTCTCTTAATCTTTCACTCATAATATATATTTTTGAGGGTACAAATATAAGCTTGTTGAGTGAAGTTAGAAAGTATAAAATTATTTTTCTCTTTAACACTAAAATGGCAATTGTGATTTTTAACTATAAAAATAACTAATCATCATACTGTCGTTGGTTTCTATAAAACTAAAGAAGCTATAATTAATTAAATCGGGCACTCGATTTTGTACCTCTTCCCGATGTAAATGGATTAGGACTTATGAATCGAATAAAGATTTCAGGGCCTCCATTACCATGTGTGGCACTGCTTAATCCTGATAAATTAATATCGTAAGCAACACCAATTGCATAATTTGCTATTTCGAATTCTACAGAAGGAGCAAAGGCATCCTTAAAACGATAATAAGCTCCAAATGAAATGGCCATTTCTTTATAAATTCCAGTGTATTTTGATTCTTCTTTAAGCATATACCTGAACAATAATCCACCAGTAAATTGTTTAGCAGGCCCTTGGATATAGGTAATAAATTTTGGTCTGAATGCCAAATTAGTATTAGCTATTCCGATATGTGATTCTACATGGAATGCGAATTTAGAATAAAGTTTGTCGGCTTCTCCAAATTGAGTATAACTGTCTGGTCTGTTTACATGATAAAATGCACCACCAATTTTCATGTTAAAAGCATCGTGAGAACTTAATGTCTTTGCACCCGATCCATAAGTCCAAAGTGCTCCTGCAGAAAAGTCAAAATAATTTGTGCTTTCATAAGTCATGGATTCATCAGAGCCGATAGAGCCATCAAAGAATTCTCCATTAAATTGTGAATCCCATTGTAAATTAGCGGGGTTAATACTATTTTGAGCCCAACTTCCCATTAACCCGATTGCTGCAGAATTATTTTCATCTAAAAAAATAATACTTGATAAGGATAGATTCACTTTTGTTGTACCAAGATTAGTACTACCTGCAACATCTTTATATGCGACCAATCCCATACCAAGATAGCCATTTTTCCATCTGTTTTTAAGAATTCCTCCATCAATCATTACCGAATAAGTTTTGTATGGATTACCAATACTTGCCCATTGATTTCTATAGTTAAATACTGCTCTTGCATCACCATTAAAAACACCTGCTGTTGCAGGATTTGATATCATTGGTATTGCGTCATACATTGTAAAATGAATGTCTTGAGCTAAGAGATTTGAAGTTCGAAGTTCAAGTGTTAAGGAAATACCTAGAAGCACAATAATTCGGACCATTTTATTTAAATTTTTCATCTGTTTTATTTGAACTTTGTACTATTATTATCTGATTAAAGTAATATCACCTTTTTGTTCGATTTCGCTACCATCCATAAAATTTACAGTAAGGTAATACACAAAAACTGCTTTATGCATTGGCTTTCCCCGAACAGTTCCATCCCAACCACTATCCAAATCAGATGTTTCAAATACCTTTTCTCCCCAACGGTCGAAAACATAAAAATTAAAAGAAGCAATTCCTTTTCCTCTTACATATAAAACATCGTTATGATTATCTCCATTAGGAGAAAATATATTAGGAACGAAGATTATATTTTTTGAATCTACATAAACAGTCACATTATCTGTGGCAACACAACCATTTGCATCTGTAACAGAAACCGTATAAGTAGTAGTTTCTTCAGGCGTTGCAATGGGATCAGGGCACATTAAACAACTTAACCAAAGATATGGACTCCAGGTATAGGTTCCCGAAGATCCTGTTGCACTTAAATTTGTATTATCACCTAAACTAATAGTTACATCATTTCCAGCATTTACAGCTGAGTTGCTATTAACTTGTATATTTGATATTAACGTGTCGCTTCCGATTGTGTTTGTTGTTATTAATTGGATAGTATAATTACCAGCTGTTTCATAACAAACACTGCCGGGGTTTTGGGTGGAAGAAGATGCCGGATTTCCTCCTGTAAAAGTCCACTCCCAAGAAGAAGCTCCGGTACTTAAGTCGGTAATTGTTATACAATCTCCTTCACAAATATTATTATTGCTAACGGAAAAATTGGCAGTTGGAAGGGTACAGGCATTAACTGTGATAATAATGGTTGTATCGTCAGATCCATTATCATCAGTTATGCTAAGGTTTATGTTATAGGTGCCCGCTGAATTGAAACAAATTGTTCCCGGATTTTGCCCATTATATGTTGATGGATTTCCTCCTGCAAATGTCCAGTTCCAAGAATTAATGTTAGTGCCAGAACTATTATCAGTAAAACTTATGCAGTCTCCTTCACACAAGGAAGTTTGAGCAGGAATAAAACTGGCTATCGGGCTTGTACAATTGCTAACGATTATTGATAAATTGGTTGTACTGGTATTTCCTGAACAATCAGCAATTACCAATGTAGTTGTATATGTTCCGGGAGATGCATAACAGACTTGAGGGGGTGTTAATCCTGAAAATGTTGATGGAGAACCACCTTGGAAAGTCCAATCATAAGAAACGGCCGGACCTAAACTTAAATTACTGTAATTAACACAATCGTTTATACAAATATTGTTGTTCGATACGCTTGCATCAGCAGTGAGTACCGGGCCACAAGTATTAGATGTTTGTGTAGGATAATAACAAGTTGGCAAACCTATACCACATTCTCTTTGTGTTGTATAAGCATTTATTAATAGATTGCTTGCTGCAGTTCCACTTAAATTTGGATTTTGAATAACATGAACATTTCGAGCATAATACATGGTAGATGTTTGAGTATCATAATAATCGCATCCTCCGGCAATATAAATTTTATCATCAGGTCCCCTCATTAAAGCTCCCGGTTCGGTTATACTGTATGTTGCTTTGCTTAAGGCAATTGTTGATGGATTGTTGCTGGTTACATCAAATTGATAAAGATTATAATCCGAAACATATAATTTAGTGCCATCTTCAGAATATTCGATTCCATATCCACCATAACCTCCTGTTTGAACTGTTATGGGAGGACAAAGGATGCCGTTCTGGTTGTCAAAGTCAAAAATTTCGATTGTAGCATCATTATTTATAGCTATTTTTTTTCCATCATTTCTGCATGTCATATAAGACATTCCTGTGAATATGGAAGAAAAAGGAGAACCAACATTTGAAACTACCGGAGTTGTATTAACTCCTGAAGAATTAACCAAATAAGCTCTAAATGTATTTCCAGTTGCATCATGGCTAAGCACCCATATATCCGTGCCATTACATGCTGTAACTGCTTTCATTAATTCAGCACTAGGCGTATGGAGTATTATGTTTTTTGTAGCAGTAACATCTCCTAAGCCTCCGTTCAAATTCATGTCCACTTCAGAATAAGAAAAACCATAGGTGTCACCGGCATAATCAGCATAAAATATATAATAAAGGTTTGAATTTCCCGGATTAGGCACAATTAATACCTGTGCATCTGATGAATGACCGGTTAATCCATTTCCGTTAGGCATTTGAGTATAATTTTTATCCCAAACATGAATACCATCCGAATAGAATAATAATTGGCCTGTGGCATCGCACATGGTCGATGTTCCTTCAATACAGTAGGTGGTTGTAGGTGTTGCTATTTGGATTCCTGCAGCAGTTAATGTTGGTGAAGGAGTGTTGAAATCAAGAAAATTACCATCACCAAAATACCACAAATTATTCTGACCTATCGTGGAAAAAAGTATAACTAACACAAATATGAGTAATAAGCAAATTCGTTTCATGACTGTTTTTTTGAATAAAATTATTCGTGAAACAAAAACTATTCAACTCAGAATGTTAAATTTCTTACGTGTTTAAAAGTTAATTATTGATTTTATATGATATATTATTAACTTAAAAGGCAATATATGTTACGTGTTCAAATTAATTGAAATATATGCCTATTTTTGAATCAAACTATAAACCAAACCTATTAAAACACCTAAGCGAATAATTCTATTTGACGATGAGTGTGCATTTTGCAACTTCTGGATTCGTTTTGTATTACAAAAAGACAAACAAGATAATTTTCGTTTTGCTGCCCTTACATCTGAAATGGGGATAAAAATTAAAAAAAAAGTAGGCATTAATACCGACTCTGTTATATTAGTTGAAAATGACAATTTATCTATAAAATCAACAGCTGCATTAAAAATACTACGGCAACTTCCTGGGTTATGGAAATTAGCCTATGGTCTTATTTTGGTGCCAGAAAGTTGGAGAAATTGGGTTTATGATTTTATCGCAAAAAAGAGATACAAATGGTTTGGTAAAACAACTTGCGACATTAAATCTGTTGAATATTCTCGGAATAAATTTTTAATGTAATTTTACATCGTGTATGCAGTAGTTGACATTGAAGCCACAGGGGGCAATCATATTAAAGGTAAGATAATTGAAATTGCTATATATATTTTTGATGGCAAAAAAATTATTGATGAATTTTCCTCTTTAATCAACCCTGAAACAAAGATTGATTGGTATGTAAGCAAATTAACAGGAATTACAAATGGAATGGTTGCAAATGCTCCTGTTTTTAAGGATGTTGCTCAACAAATTGCACAAATGGTTGAAGGAAAAATTTTTGTTGCTCATGATGTTAATTTTGACTACAAATTTTTAAAAGCAGAGTTGCAAAATGTTGGCTACGACATAAATGAGCCCAAAGCATGTACCGTTAAGTTAAGTGAAAAATATTTACCTGATGTCAGTTCTTATAGTTTAGGGAATTTGTGTGAGGAATTGGGAATACACATTCCAAAAGAAGACCGGCACCGTGCTGCCGGTGATGCAATTGCTACAACAAAATTGCTAGGATTATTGTTAAACAAAAAACGAACTAAGATTAGTTAACGTAAAACAATCGGTAAAATAAAGTTGAATCTTATCTAAATCTTGAAGTGCTTTTTCCTTTACTAAATGGACTAGGAGAAACGTACCTTAAAGCTACTTCAAATGCACCAAAACTTTTTGAAGCATTACTTAAATCAGAAGTATTCAAATCGTAACTTAACCCAATGGTGTAATGGGAGATTTCTAAAAAGGAAGTAACAATTAATGCATCTTTTAATCTATATTCAGCACCAATACCAATTGCTCCACCTTTTAAATTTCCTGTATATTTTGATGCTTCTTTAAATTTATAGGCAATGTTTGTTCCTAACATAATCTCATTTAAACTTCCTTGATGTAAATAAACAGCAGATGGCATAATAGAAATAGGGCTATTTGGCACTCCAATAATAGCTGTAGTATGCCCAACCCATCTGTAAAACAAAGGATCTTCAACAATTGCTTGTAATTCTGTTTTTGGCTTGTTAATGTGTTGAATTGAAAGTCCAGTAATAACTAACATTTGATTATTTCCTGTCATATATTTTTCTCCATTTCTAAAAGACCATGTTAAACCAGATGAGAAATATCAGCAT
>CAYRAD010000028.1:0-13229 GCA_964422135.1 uncultured Vicingus sp. | reverse complement strand
TATACATGTGAGCAAGCATATAATGCAGAAACTCATACTAATTTTGACAAAAATTTGAGAGAAGCTTTAGGTATGGATGAACAAGGATTAAATTGGATTGATTTTGATTCTTATGGACCGGATGTGTGGAATGTGGGAATGTTTTCTCCTGATGAATTAATTAATGGAGGAGGCTATGTTAATAGTTATGGGTATAATTCAGCCGGAGAAAAAATTTCAGGAACTCCTAGTTTAGATGATTTCTTTAATAAAGAAGATGAAAATGGAGATAAATTAAGGGAAACACCGGCTTTCAGACCAATTTATGTTGCCGGCTACATTCAAGATAAATTTGCTTTTGATGATTTAGTTTTTAACGTGGGTGTACGTATTGATAGGTATGATGCTAATCAGTCAGTATTAAAAGATAAATATTCTATATTCCCTGTAAAAACTTTAGGAGACATTCAAGATCTTGTAAACAATAATAGTATTGATATACCATCAAATATTGGATCTGATTATGTTGTTTATGTGGAAGATGTAGTTAATCCAAATGTAAATGATATTGTTGGTTTTCGAAATGGAGATACATGGTACGATAACGATGGTCAGGAAATTTCAGACCCTGCAGTATTGCACGCTACTGGAGTTCCTCAACCTTGGTTGATAAGTCCAAATAAAACAAACGTGTTCAGAGATCTTAATAGTGAATCTTTTAAAGATTATGAACCTCAGGTTAATATTTCTCCTCGTATAGCGTTTTCTTTTCCTATTTCTGATGAAGCCTTATTTTTTGCACACTATGATGTGTTGACACAACGACCATCTGGTGGTGTAAATAGATTGGATTTAGTTAGCTATTTAGCTTTTGATCAAGGTGGGAAAAATATTTTCAATAATGCTTTTAATAATCCTAATTTACGTGCAGAGCAAACAATTGATTATGAATTGGGATTTCAACAAAAATTAGATAATTACTCTGCACTTAAAATTTCAGGATTTTATAGAGAAATGAGGGATCAAGTCCAGATAACTCAAGTTATTGGAGCTTATCCAGGGAATTACCAAACTTATGATAATAAGGATTTTGGAACTGTTAAAGGACTAACAATAAGTTATGATTTAAGAACAAAAGGAAACGTTTCTTTGAGAGCGAGTTATACCTTGCAATTTGCTGATGGTACAGGCTCTAATACAACTACCTCAAGTAATCTAGTATCATCTGGGAATGGAAATTTAAGAACTTTAATACCACTTGATTTTGATCAAAGACATAGAATCGTATTATCTGGTGATTATAGATATGCTTCCGGTAAAAATTATAATGGTCCTGTATTGTTTGGTAAAGACGTATTACAAAATACAGGCCTTAATATCACAATGAGATCAGGATCAGGAACTCCTTATACTAAACGTTCCAGGGTAAATGGGTCTAGTGTTTTATTTAGTAATGAGCTTCAAGGAGCACAACCTCAATCTGGTCAGTTAAATGCTTCCAGATTGCCTTTTACTACTACTGTAGATCTTAAAGTAGATAAAAACTTTGATATCAAATGGGGAAAAGGTGAAGATGACGATAAAAAGGAGGCTAGTTTAACCGTTTATTTCCAAATTCTTAATGTATTGAATGCTCGTAATGTTCTGGATGTATATTCTTATACAGGAAATGCTGCAGACGATGGATTTTTAGCAGCTTCTTATCATCAAGCTTTTATTTCATCTCAATTGGATGAACAGTCATATAGGGATTTATATACTGCTAAAGTTAATGATGGAAGCAATTATGCTTTACCAAGACGAATTAGATTAGGATTACAATTAGACTTTTAATTAATAATTATTTATAAGATTTTAATATGCAAAAAGTAGCTATAATGAGAAATAGAATTGTATTAAGCTTGTTAGCAGTTTTAACCCTAACCAATGTATACTCCCGCAGGAATGTAGGAGGAAACAAAGGAGGAGGAAACAACCCAACACCAACTGCCGGTTGTGCAACAGCCACCGCAAAAGCCACATTGGAATTGAACAATGTAAGAACACTTATTGAAGGTACAGGAGGTAGTATGTGGCAAGACCGAGGAAATGATAATTCATTTTATAATATTCCAAAACAATTATCTAAAGATGATCCTTTTTATACTTCTATATATGCCGGAGCCTTATGGATGGGCGGACAAGACGTAAATGGGCAGTTAAAAATTGCTGCAGTAACTTTCCGGTCAAGTGGTAATGACTTTTGGCCTGGACCATTAGACAAGACAACTGCTGAAATAAGCTCAACTGACTGTGCTGCTTTTGATCAGTTTTTTGGTGTATCAAGAGCTATGGTTGATGAATTTGTATCCTATTATGATTGTTTACAAGATCCTGCTTGCGATGAATCTACAGAATTTTCAGGTTATCAGATACCGGATCAAATTTTAAAATGGCCGGCAAAAGGAAATTCTGTTACCAGTGGAACTTATACTTATGCGATTAATGAAGAATTGGCTCCATTTTATGATAAGGACGGAGATGATTATTATGATCCTGTTAATTCAGGAGATTACCCAAAATATGATTTGATTGGAGACATCGATTGTCGTAAAACAAGAGATGTAAGATTATTTGGTGACACCACCATTTGGTTTGTATTTAATGACAAAGGAAATGTTCATACCGAATCACAGGGGCCGTCTATAGGGATGGAAATAAGAGGTCAGGCTTTTGCTTTTGCCACCAATGATGAAGTAAATAACATGACCTTTTATAACTATGAGATGATTAACCGGTCAACCTTTACATTAACAGAGACCTACTTCGGGCAGTGGGTAGATGCTGATTTAGGGGGGTATAATGATGACTATGTGGGATGTGATGCCTCCAGAGGTTTGGGTTACTGTTACAACGGAGATAACGATGATCAGGATGTAAGCGGAAATACAGGTTATGGGGCAACCCCTCCTGCAGTTGGTGTTGACTTTTTTGAGGGGCCCTATATGGATAATGATGGTATAGACAATCCCTTAACTACTGTTGTTCAGGATGCCTTAGACTCTAACGGGATACCCTATCCCGGATTAGGAATAGGCTATGGAGATGGTATTCCGGACAATGAACGTTATGGGATGCGTAAATTTGTATTCTACAACAATGCCGGAGGGAATCAGGGCGATCCACAAACAGCCTTGGAGCATTACAACTACATGAGAGGAATATGGAAAGATGGATCCCAAATGGTTTGGGGAGGTAACGGGCATTATTCTGATGGGGGAACCGTTCCTGCCGATTTATTGTTCCCTGGAACCTCTGACCCTTATAACTGGAGTACTAAAGGTGTTTCTGTAGCAGTAAGTGACTGGTCAGAATATAATGAAGGGAATACACCTGCAGACAGGCGATTTTTAGAATCAGCAGGGCCATTTGTTTTGGAGCCGGGAGCGGTGAATGATTTAACAGTGGGAGTAGTTTGGGCAAGAGCAGTAGCCGGAGATAACTGGTCGTCAGTACAGTCGCTGAGGGTTGCCGATGATAAAGCACAAGCCTTATTTGACAACTGTTTTAAAATTGCTGAAGGACCGGATGCTCCGGATATTACTTTTCAGGAACTGGATAATGAATTATTGCTTTACCTTACCAACAGGAAAATATCTAACAATTATAAAGAAGGTTACAATCAGAAAAACCCATTCATTGCAATTCCCGATACCTTGGATGGAGTACCTTACTTATCAGATGATGATAAAGATACCCTAAAATTTTATACCTTCCAGGGTTATCTGATCTATCAGGTAAAAAATGGATTGGTTACCGTAGGAGAGTTAGAAGACCCTTCAAAGGCCAGGTTGTTAGCACAGGTAGATATTAAAGATGGGGTTACCCAACTGATTAACTATACATTTGATGAAAACCTACAAGCCAATGTTCCAAAAGAAATGGTGAATGGAGCAGACAAAGGAATCAAACATTCTTTCAGGATAACCACCGATCTTTTCTCTACAGCAGAAAGTAACCGTCTGGTTAATCATAAAACCTACTATTATATGGCTATTGCTTATGGTTATAACGAATATAAACATTACGATCCTTTAGATCCTTTGGCATTAGACGGACAGGTTCAACCCTACATTGGTAGTAGAAAAATGGCCGGAGGTAGAGGAATTACTTCATTTTCAGCCATACCACATAACCCTGCCCCGGAAAATGGAGGAACCATAGCAAACTCCGAGTATGGAGACATGCCACAAATTACGCGTATAGAAGGGCAAGGAAATGGAGGAAATGACCTGGATTTTACAGCCGAATCAGAAGCTTATATAGTAGCTCATAACGCTATGGATAACCCTGTGTATCGCTCCGGTTATGGACCAATACAGGTAAAAGTTATCGATCCATTAAATGTACGGGAAGGTTTGTATAAAGTACAATTTAGTGATACTACCTCAACAAGTGACTTAACAGATGCATTTTGGACCTTGCATTTGCCATTTGAATTAGAAGGAGGAATAGATAGTATCAATTCTGACCAAACCATTGCTATTGAAAATGAACAGATCTTTTTGGACTTAGGCATATCTGTTACCATTAAGCAGGTAGCTGATCCGGGAGTGAATGTTGATTTAGGAAATGGAGTAATAGGCTCACGCATAGAATTTGAAGATCCAACCTTAGTTTGGTTGGGAGGATTTAGTGACCGGGAAGGACAAATGGATGCGAACTGGATACGATCAGGAACTGCATCCTATGATGTAGGTACAGATTTAAGTGCATTTGATGATCATATTGTAAATGGAGATTTTGTAGATCCGAATCAGGATTTTGAAGGATTTTTAGATGGAACATGGTCTCCATACAGAATGGTTTCCTTTGTTAAATCATCTGTACTTGATGAGCCGGCAATGCATGATGCAGTGGGTTCAGGTCTTTTATCGGGTAACTCTGTGAAAACCAGCGATATTAAGTTGATTCCATCTGTAGATATTGTATTTACAGCAGATAAAAGCAAATGGAGCAGGTGCATTGTACTCGAAGCCCGAAATGATGTGGTGTTGGCTCAGGGAGGAGCGAAACATCTGGAATTAAGAAAATCCAATAGTGTTGATAAGTACGGAAATGATGACGGAAGTGGAACACAAGGTTTGGGATGGTTCCCCGGATATGCTATCAATGTAGAAACAGGAGAACGTTTGAATATGGCTTTTGCTGAAGATAGCTGGTTAGCCGGAGATAATGGAAAAGATATGATATGGAATCCTACCTCAACTGTTGAAGCAGGAATCCCTGATTATCCCGGAGGACCGTTACCATTGGTGATGGGAGGGAAACATTATGTTTATGTGTTCAGAGATGGTACTTATGGAAGTGCAGGAACACTACCAACTTATGATGAATGTGCTGCGATATATGCCATATTCTCTGGTTCAGATCCTAGTGGGGTAAAGAAAATGTTTACATTTAAATCATGTGTATGGGCAGGTGTTCCAATGTTGGAAGCAGGTCATAGTTTGCTAGAAACTACAGCAAGAGTAAAATTAAGGGTTGACAAGCCTTATAATGTATATGTAACAGATTCGTCAAATGTAGGCTTACCTTTATATTCTTTCGATATGACAGGATTTGAGGCAGACACAGGAAATGCTTCAGCTATGGATTCAGCATTAGCGATGATTAATGTGGTACCCAATCCATATTATGCTTATTCGGAATATGAAAACCATACTTTGGACAGAAGAATAAAAATTACAAATCTTCCGGAGGATTGTACCATCTCCATCTATAATGTTAATGGAACATTAATGAGAAGGTTTGTAAAAGGAGATCCTAAAACAAGCTTGGAATGGGATTTAACCAATAGTGTTGATATACCTGTTGCCAGTGGCGTTTACCTGATACATATAATGGTGCCAAATGTGGGTGAAAGAACTCTTAAATGGTTCGGAATTATGAAACCTACCGACTTAAATGGTATTAATTAAAAATATGAATATTACATTATAATTTTATAATATGAAGAAGATTAAATTATCGATAATATTAGTAATAGTTTTTGGTTTTTCTTTAGATCTTATTGCTGGAAATAAAGATAGAGCAGGTGAGGCTGGTTCATCGCAGTTATTAATAAATCCATGGACGCAAAGTGTTGGATTTGCAGGAGCAAACACAGCTTCAGCTACTGGTTTGGAAGCGATGAGTTTAAATATTGCGGGGATGGCTTTTACACGGAAAACAGAATTACTCGTAAATCAGAAGCGTTATTTTGTTGGAAGTGGAGTTGTTATAAATGCTTTTGGATTTTCTCAGAAAGTTGGTGAAACCGGAGTAATAGGTTTATCTTTAACATCAATAAATTTTGGTGAAGCAGATATTACAACGGTAGAATTGCCAGAGGGAGGTATAGGAACTTTTTCTCCAAAGAATTCGATATTAAATTTTGGTTTTGCTAAATCATTTTCGAATAGTATTTCAGGAGGTCTTGGTGTAAAAATAATTTCAGAATCTATTGCCAATGCTTCTAGTAGTGGTTATGCTTTTGATGCGGGAGTTAAGTATGTTACTGGTGATAATGATCAAATTAAATTTGGAATTGCGTTAAAGAATGTTGGTCCAACTATGAAATACTCCGGAGATGGACTATCATTCACGGAAACAAATGATAATGCAGGGTTTGAAATATCTTCTACTCAAAATCATAGGGTTGCTGAATATCAATTACCATCTTTATTGAATATTGGTGCTTCTTATGATATTTATGTAGCACCAAGTGTTGATTCTACCAGTAAAGAAATAACCTCTAACCATAGAATAACAGTTGCCGGTAATTTTACATCTAATTCATTTACTAAAGATCAATATCGCTTTGGAGTTGAATATGCTTTTAGAAATATGTTTATGTTAAGAGGGGGGTATGTTCTTGAACAAAGTACATGGTTTAATTCAGAGAAGCGAACAAGTGCTTATACCGGACCTTGTTTTGGAGCTTCTTTTGTTGCTCCAATGGGTAAAAAAGGTACAACGTTTGCAATTCACTATGCTTACCAAATGACTGAAAACTTTTCCGGTGTACATAGTATTGGTGTAAAGTTAGATTTATAATTTAGTAATAAATATTTAAAATGAAGAGAACTCTAATTAGAGTTCTCTTTTTGGCTTTAAAATGAGCAATTATGTCACAAGTAAATTATTATACAGCAGAAGGGTTGAAGAAACTTAAGGATGAGTTAGATCACATGACCAATGTAGAAAGAGGAAAAATTTCTGCACAAATAGCTGAAGCCAGAGAGAAAGGGGATTTATCTGAAAATGCTGAATATGATGCTGCAAAGGAGGCACAAGGGTTATTAGAATTAAAAATTTCTAAATTGGAGACTATTCTTGCCAATGCTCGAGTAATTGATGAATCTCAAATAGATGTATCAAAAGCTTTGATTTTATCTAAAGTCAAAATAAAAAACTTATCTAATGGAGCTGTAATGGAATATACTTTGGTATCAGAAAAAGAAGCAGATTTGAAACAAAATAAAATTTCTGTAGATTCTCCAATTGGTGAAGGTTTATTGGGTAAATCCGTTGGTGATATTGCTGAAGTTAAAGTACCATCAGGTATTATGAAATTCGAAATATTAGAAATTTCTAGGTAATGGATTCCATTTTTACCAAAATTATAAAAAGAGAAATTCCTGCTTATATCATTGAGGAAAATGATGATTTTATTGCATTTTTAGATGTTTTTCCGTTGGCCAAGGCTCATACATTGGTAGTACCAAAAAAACAAGTAGATTATATATTTGATTTAGATGAAACTACATATATTGAATTTTGGAAATTTGCTAAAAAAGTTTCTTCTAAAATCGAAAAAGCTGTTACATGTGAGCGTATAGGTATAGCGGTAATTGGTTTAGAGGTTTCCCATGCACATATTCATTTAGTCCCTATTAATAATGTTCAAGATATAAATTTTGCAAGACCAAAATTAAAATTAGAACAACAAGAATTTATGGATATTCTTGAAAAGATTAAGAATTCTTAAGATTTTGTTCTTTTAGGATTTTCTTTAACAAAAGCTTTCCATCCTGAATAACTTTTATTCGATTGAGGTTTTCCCATCTGAAAATAATGGCAAACAGCAACGGCTAATCCGTCAGTTGCATCTAAATGTTTAGGCAAGGAATTTAATTTTAGTAAATTAACCAACATTCCGGCAACTTGTTCTTTAGAAGCTGTTCCATGTCCGGTGATGGATTGTTTAATTTTTCGTGGAGAATACTCACTAACTGGGATTTCTTTTGAGAGAGCTGCAGCCATTGATATTCCTTGGGCTCGCCCTAATTTTAACATAGATTGAGGATTTTTTCCCATAAAAGGTGCTTCTATGGCAAATTCATCCGGTTTGTATTCATTAATTAAATAAATGGTTCGCTCAAATATTTTTTTTAATTTTAAAAAATGGGTATCCAGTTTTTTTAGTTCAATTGAGCCCATAGCAATCAAACTCATATTATTATTTTTAATATGAATTATACCATACCCCATTATCGTTGTGCCAGGATCAATACCTAATATTATTTTATCTTTAGTCACAATAATAAAACTTAATCGTATATTGATTATTATTCGACAATTAGCTGTTTTTTGAAAAATAAGAATCTATACAAATATATTAATTTACTTTTCCGAATTACTATTGGAGTCGTAGCAGTTTGGTTTATCTATTCTAAAATTGAAGAAGATTTTCTGATTAACTTTCGAAAAATAGTAGTCGAAGAAGTAAATTATCGATTAATTTTTATCACGCTATTATTGATGATTCTAAATTGGTCAATTGAAACTGTAAAATGGAAATATGCTATTCGAAGTATTCAAAAAATTTCGTTTTTTAAAGCATTAAAATATACATTTACTGGAATTACAATGGGATTGCTTACTCCAAACAGGATTGGTGAAATTCCATCTCGTGCCTGGTTGTTAAATAATAATTTATTTAAAGAAATAACTTTAAAGACTTCAGTAGCTAGTTTTGCTCAATTAATAATGACATTATTAGTTGGAGTAATGGGGTTTGCTTTTACTTATTCTGATTATCATTTAAAAATTAATCCCGTTATAATAGTTGTACTGTTAATTGTATTTACATTATTTTTATTATTGGTTTATTTTAAAGTAAATAAATTAGAGGTTTTGTTAAATAAGATAACTTATTTTAGAAAAAAGCAAGTTTTCAATGCATTATCAGATTTTTCTACTGTTGAACTTATAAATATTTTTTTGCTAAGTTTAATCCGGTATCTGGTATTTTCTATACAATTCTATTTGGTATTAATTGCTTTCAATATTCCACTAGTATCAGTAAATAATATATTATTGATTCCTGTTTGCTTTATGCTGGCTTCATTTATTCCTTCCATATTAATTTCTGAAATTGGAATAAGGGGTGCTGTTGCCGTTTTCGTATTTGGAACTATCACTAATATGGAATTTCAAATAATAATGGCTTCAATATTATTGTGGATGATAAATGTCGCATTACCAGCTTTAATAGGAATAGTTAACTTAAAAGAGATAAAAATTATTAGAGAACATTGATCTACTTAATAGATATACTAATACTAATAACAACGATTTATTTTTGCTCGATTTTTATAGTCATTATTGGATTAATTATAACGAGAAAAAAAAATAAAGAAGGACAAGTAAATAGCTATGCAAAAAAAATATCGGTTATAATTCCAGTAAGAAATGAGGAATTAACAATAATCAATTGTTTAATATCATTGGCAAAACAAAATATAGATAAATCTAATTTTGAAGTGCTTATCATTGACGATCATTCAATGGATAATTCTAAAAAATTAATAGCTGAATTTATAGCAAAAACAGATTTAAAGATAAACTACTATCCATTGGAAGTTACTTCGGGAAAAAAGGAAGCTATAAAATATGGTATTGAAAAATCGATTTATGAAATAATAGCGACAACTGATGCAGATTGTATTCTTCCTGTAAATTGGTTGAAACAAATAGCCTCACACTTTAATAAAAAACATGGAATGTTAATAGGTCCTATTATGTTTAATAAACCAAAAGGATTTTTATCAGGTTTTCAAGTACTTGATATGATGGCAATACAGGGGATTGAATTTGGAATGTTGAATTTCAAAAAACCTATCCTGAATAATGCGGCTAATTTATCTTATTTAAAAGAGGATTATTATGATGTTTATGGTTTGGATGATTATAATACACCATCAGGAGATGATATCTTTTTATTGGAAAAATTTAAAAAACACAAAAAACAAATAGATGGAATCATTAAAAAGGATTTTATTGTAAATACGGAACAAATAAATAACCTTTCCGGTTTTTTACATCAGCGGATAAGATGGTCGTCAAAAGCAAAATATTATTCCGATAAGTGGTTAATCTATTTTAGTTCTTTGATATTGTTACAAAATATTTTAATGTTTTTCATCTATTTTGGAGTATTGTTTGTCGAAAAATATCTACTAATTCTTATAATCTTGCTAACTTTCAAATGGCTTATTGATTTTATATTATTATTTTTGGTAGCTTCTATTTGTAAAATGAAAAAAGTGTTGTATTATTTTATTCCTGTTCAGGTTATTTATCCGGCCTATATTATAGCAATATGGATTGGGTCATTTCTTGTTAGGTTTGAATGGAAAGGAAGAAAGTTTAATGGGTAAAAATAAAAGAGACATACATTCCAAATCGTTATCACAGATTGCATGGAAACGTATAAAAAAGAACAAACTATCAATGTTTGGGCTTTTTATTATTGCATGTGCTGCTATTGTTGCTTTCTTAGGCCCTATGATTCGTCCTGATGGAACTCCTATGGCCAACGACCAGATTATAGAAATTTCGACAAAGAAACCAGGGTTTACGGTTGATTTATTGAAAGTAAGAAAGAATCAAAAACATAAGGAAGTAAGTTTTTGGGATTTTGTTAATAAAGGAGTTGAAAATGAATTCACAACTGTTCCTATATATGATTATAATTTTGAAGGATTTGATCTGGTAATAGAGAAATATACCGGAGGAGAGGTTAATAATGGGCAGATTGTTAAATACAATTTAGCAGACATTGTTTTTCCATTAGATCACAATAAAATTAAAGAAACTGATGGATTTCTTGATTTTTATTCTTTAGACGAGGGGAAGAAACACATGTCCATTGAAGAATTAAAAAAAATAATTAAAAAGGATAATATTGTTACTACAAAATATTATCTCGGCACCGATAAATATGGCAGAGACCTGCTAAGCAGGTTGATGGCAGGAACATGGATTTCATTATTGGTAGGATTTATCTCTGTATTTATTTCTATAGTAATAGGTATAACTTTAGGCTCATTAGCCGGTTATTTCAGGGGTTGGTTGGATGATGTGATTATGTGGTTTATTAATGTGGTTTGGTCAATACCTACCTTACTTTTAGTAATAGCCATTACTATGGCATTAGGAAAAGGAACCTGGCAGGTATTTATTGCTGTTGGCTTGACTATGTGGGTAGAAGTGGCAAGGGTAGTGAGGGGACAAATATTGAGTCTCAGGGAAAAAGAGTTTGTTGAAGCTGGAAGAGCCTTGGGCTTTACCAATGCCAGAATAATATTAAGACATGTTGTGCCCAATGTATTAGGTCCTGTAATTGTAATTTCTGCGATTAACTTTGCTGCAGCCATATTGATAGAAGCAGGATTAAGCTTTTTAGGGTTTGGAGCTCAGCCACCACAAGCTACTTGGGGAAAAATAATAGCTGAGCATAAAGGTTATTTAATTACCGGAAAAGCGTTTTTAGCAGTGCTACCAGGGATAGCTATTATTTTAATGGTATTAGCCTTTGTTTTGGTGGGAAATGGTGTAAGAGATGCATTGGATTCTAAAACTGTAGATGACCTTCCAACAGTTTAAAAGACAAATAAACCTGTAATAAAAATTACTGTTCCGATTAACATCAGAAGCAAAGTATAGGGTAAAATATCTTTTGCTTTCAATCCTGTAATTCCTAAAAGGGGTAGTGCCCAAAATGGTTGCAACATATTAGTAAGCTGATCTCCATAAGCTAAAGCCAATATACTTTTTGGTAAAGGGACATTTAATATATCTGCAGCTTGTACAATAATTGGACCTTGAACTGCCCACTGTCCACCTCCGCTTGGTACAAAAATATTTACTAATCCGGCACTTAAAAAGGTAAAAACAGGATAGGTTGTTTCATTGGAAATATGTACAAAGAAATCAGAGATATCATTAACCAACCCCGAACTTTTCATAATACCCATAATGCCAAAGTACAAAGGAAACTGGATTAAAATTCCTGAAGCACCAGAAATGGCCTTATCGATAGCTTTTAAGAAGCCAATAAAATTTTTATGAAGAAAAATGGCTAAGGCAAACAACAAAAGGTTAATGTTATTGGGGTTGAAAAAGAGGAGAAAATTATAATGGTATTCTATTACTATTTTATAGCCGATATAAAAAAGAACAATACCTCCTATAAAGATTGAAAATATTCTAGAATAATCTAATTTTTCAGCACCCTCAATATGTTTTGTTTCACTGCCATTGTCTTCATTAAGTATTATATCCTGAAATGAGGATGTTGACCTTTTACCTATCCAATACATGAAAACAGGCAAAATGATAAGTAATAATATGGTCACGAAAATATTCATACTGGAAAATACTGTCTCCGAATAAGAAATTTTTTCTGGAAGCAATACTAATTGATCTTTGGGTAATATTCCAGCCATCATTGTTTTGATATGACCAGGTTCGGCTACTTTCGCTAATGATGAACCCGACAAACCACCATGCCAAACCATTAATCCAGAGTAGCCTGCAGCTCCAATAATCGGGTAATTAATTTTGATATTTTGTTTTGTTGCATGTTCTGCCACTTTTCGGGCAAAAATGGCTCCAAAAATTAAGCCAAGCCCCCAATTAAAAAGGCTAACCATAATCGTTAATAACGTAACTAGTGCCGCTGATTTAGCAGTATTATTACATGATTTTACAGCCAAATTAATAATATTATTTACCGGTTTTGTCAATGCCAAAACATGTCCTAAAACCAGCATTAGCATCATTTGCATAGCGAAAACCAATAACCCCGAATTCCAGATTCCCTGTTCCCAATAATTGAGCAGTTGAATGGAATAAGTGGAATAATTTTCTTGTTCAGGAATTGTTATAAAGAAGGCAATAAAAAAAGTAAGAAAGAAAGCAAGGAAAAAGAAAGCAAGGAA
>CAYRAD010000027.1:0-13527 GCA_964422135.1 uncultured Vicingus sp. | reverse complement strand
ATAGCTAAGAAAGAAGCCACTACACCTGTGTCATCTTTGTGCCACTGGGTCCCTCCCCACCTAGCATTATAAGTAATGACCATCGCGCCCGTGACGGAAACATATATACGAGAAGCGCTAATACCTCCGGCTTTTGCTTCAGATGCAATTTTAGAAGCTGCTGATGCAAGAATCAAGGTAATTGTTTGTATTACCGAAGGTATCCCCGTAAAAGATATGATTCCAGTAAATGAATATTTAAAATCAAAAGACTGCCGTTTAATAGGTCCTAACTGTCCGGGAGTAATAACCCCCGATGGTGGAAAAGTTGGTATTATGCCAGGATTTGTTTTTAAACATGGAAACATTGGAATTATTTCCAAATCAGGAACATTAACTTACGAAGCAGCTGATCAGGTGGTAAAAGCTGGCTTAGGTATTTCAACTGCCATAGGAATTGGTGGTGATCCGATAATCGGGACTACCACTTTAGATGCAGTTAAATTATTTATGAATGACCCTGAAACTGATGGAATTGTGATGATTGGTGAAATTGGAGGAAACCTTGAAGCTAATGCAGGAAAATGGATTAAGGAAAACGGAACAAAACCTGTAGTTGGATTTATTGCCGGAGAAACTGCTCCAGCAGGAAGAACAATGGGCCATGCCGGTGCAATTGTAGGTGGTGAAGCAGATACAGCTCAGGCTAAGAAAAGAATTTTAAGAGGATGTGGAATAACTGTGGTTGACTCTCCAGCTGATATAGGCGAAGCAATGGCTGAATTAATGAATGTAAAAGCATAGTTAATGTGTGAATGAGAAAATGGGAGAATGAAATAATTGATTACTTCCTTTGACTTATTTCTTATCACTTTCAACTTTATAAATTTTATAACTTTCAACATAAAAATAAATGAAATTATTAGAAGGAAAAACAGCGGTAATTACGGGAGCTTCCCGTGGAATTGGAAGGGCCATTGCTAAAAAATTTGCAAGTGAAGGGTCTAATGTAGCTTTTACGGACTTAGTTTATGATGATAATGCTAAGTCTTTAGAAAAAGAATTGAATGCTTTGGGCATTAAAGCAAAAGGTTATGCATCCGATGCCAGTAAGCATGATGCCTGTATGACACTTATTGAAGATATCTTAAAAGATTTTGAACGTATAGATGTGTTAGTTAATAATGCAGGAATTACAAAAGACGGATTATTAATGAGAATGTCTGAAGAACAATGGGAT
Source organism: uncultured Vicingus sp. (assembly GCA_964422135.1). GTDB lineage: Bacteria > Bacteroidota > Bacteroidia > Flavobacteriales_E > Vicingaceae. Next base: position 12,308 of record CAYRAD010000027.1, on the reverse strand, counting down.
ATTGTGATAAACGTAAACCTTAAATCAGTTTTTAACATGACTAAAGCCGTTCAGCGTGTAATGTTAAAACAACGTTCCGGTTCTATTGTAAATGTTAGTTCTGTTGTTGGTGTTGGAGGAAATGCCGGGCAAGCTAATTATTCTGCTTCTAAAGCCGGTATTATTGGTTTTACTAAATCTATCGCTAAAGAATTAGGTGGAAGAAACATTAGAAGTAATGCTGTTGCCCCAGGATTTATAGTTACCAAAATGACTGCACAGCTTCCTGAAGAAGTTGTGAACGAATGGTATGAAAAAATACCTTTGAAACGTGGCGGATCTCCTGAAGAGGTTGCTGATGTAATTGCATTTCTTGGCTCTGACATGTCATCTTATGTAAGCGGTCAAGTAATCAACATTTGTGGTGCAATGCAAACTTAATCTTAAAATTAAGCTAAAAAATACCAGAAGGCGGCTAAAAATAGCCGCCTTTTTAATTCATTTTTTATATTCTTCTAATTTTTTAATCACTTTAGCCGGATTGCCAGCTAATAACTGATTGCATTCAGGGAAAGATTTATTTACTACCGAATTAGCTGCTACGACAGTATGTTCACCTAATTCTACCCCGGGTAAAATCACACAATTAGAAGTTAACAGACAATTTTTTCCAATCTTTATTGGAGAGGTTTTAATATAATTTACATAGTTATTTATATCGTGGTTTTGGCTAATGATTGAAACCCGAGGACCAATCCATACATTTTTACCAATCTCTATACCATTCCTGCCATCTATATAACAAGCAATAGAAATTCCCGGAGATTTTGTTCCTGGTTTAATATTTTGGGGTGCTCTTACTACAGAGCTATTATGAACCGGCCAGGGAACAGATTTATTCAACCCTATTAATTTTTGCCTAATTCCAAGTAATAGTACTCTTAAAGTATAATAATCTTTATTGTTAAATTTTGGGAATACTATTTTCATCCCACAATAAATAAAAGGCCAAAATATAGTTTTTAATATTTTTTTCATCCTTTAATTTCTTTTTTAATGATATGTTTTAACACCGTGTCTAAAGTAATATAACAAACAGAAATAATCACAGACGAAAATAACAACGAATATTCAAAACTGAAATATAAACTCCCAATATAAAAAGTAATAAACCTAAATACTGCAATACTAATGTTAAAGTATAATAAAATATCTAATCTATTTAAAACATTAGATATTGAACCAACAGGAGCAACTAAATTATTAATTAGTACTAGTAGAGCAAAGTACTTAACCATTTCTCCGGCAGTACTCCATCCTTCTCCAAATAATTGAAAAAAATAAGGTGCAATAACTGAGAGAATAACTAAGAAAGGAAATAAAAAAAACAACATCCTTTTTTGAATACCCGTTATTAATCGTAAAAATTGGGTTTTATCCTCCCTATACAATTCACTTGCTTTTTGATAAAAGACTTTTGAAATCGAGGCTACGATTAAACCAATTGGGATGCTAATGATTTTTTCTGCCATAAAGTAATAACCTGCTAATTTTTCACTAAAGAAATAAATAATAAAAAGAGGTGTTCCATTAGATACAATAGCATTTAAAAGGCCTGATAATGAATATAATGTAAGGTAATTTTTGTACTTTAAGGCAACACTTTTAAGCTTGATTAATGCACAAGAAGAACTAATCCCTTTCCAAAATTTTGCCGGCAATTTGAGTAATAAAAATAATGTTGAAAAAACACTACCTATTATATTAGCCAAAATTAATCCTACATCTAAAAATTTCAACAAGCCAAGTCCAACAGAAAAGCTCGAATTAACAGCTGATTTAATAATATCAGAATTTTTCATTTCTGTGTACTTAGCATACCTGTTAAAGTAAAATTGTGTTGTTTTTATTACACTTCCTACAAAAACAGTAAAAGGAATTAATAAAATCCATTTGCCTAAACTATCTATATTAAAATAGCCCATTAGATGTTCAGAAAAGAAATACAAAAAGATGAATAATGCCGAATTAAAAAACAAGCTGATTATTAATGACAAAACCAACAAAGATTTTACTTTACCATCATCTTCTTCAACTACAATTGCTGCATCATACCTTCCAGTTGAAATTATTGTAAGAATTGTTGTGATTCCAATAAATAATGAATACACCCCAATTTGTTCAGGCAAGTAGAGCCTTGTTATGATAAAACCAACAAAAAATGATATTACCTGAACAATAATTTGTCCGGTAAAAAGAGTAAATACATTTTTGTTAAACTCAGATTTGTTGGTTATTTGGGAGATAAAATTCAATTAATAAATTGTGAAATTGATTTTAAAACGAAAGTAAGCTATTTTTATTTCAATTGAGTAATATCCTCTACTCCAATTACTCTTTCCACTTTAAAGCCCTCAGCATATTCAGCATTGATGTCTCTACCAAAATTAGCCATACGTGCTTTAATAAAATCAAGGAACTTTTTACTCGATATGGGAGTTTCTGGTGCTTTTGAATCAGGATTATAAAATTGTGAACTGAAAGCCATTATCGCTTCCATTTTTTTATCTACATATTTTGTTACATCAACCACAAAATCGGGTTTCAAATACCTATCCTGAATGTAATGATAAACAGATTTTGGTCTCCATTGTTGTTGTTTTTCACCATCCAGTTCGGTCTCAATTTTTATCAAACCTGAATAAAAACAAGCTTCAGATATCAGTTGAGATGCTCTTCCATGGTCTGGATGTCTGTCATTTGGAGTATTAGCTAGCACAACATTAGGTTGGTATTTTCGGAGAATTCTAATAATTGGTATTTGATGTGCTTCATCATTCTTGAAAAAACCATCGGCAAAGCCCAGATTTTCTCTAACTGTAACGCCTAATATATTAGCAGAATTTGCAGCCTCAATTAAACGTAACTTCCCACTTCCCCTACTCCCTAATTCTCCGTGAGTTAAATCTAAAATTCCAACTTTTTTACCAGATTCAATATGTTTTAAAAGTGTTCCTGAACAACTCAATTCAACATCATCCGGATGAACTCCAATAGCTAAAATATCTAATTTCATCTTAATTTTTCTCGTGTCTAAGACGGATTAAAGATATTAATATTATTTTTACTTTACAATTTTCATTGAATGAGAATACAATTTAAGGGAGCTGCACAAACTGTTACAGGAAGTAAACATCTTTTAATCACCAGAAATGGTAAAACTATACTGTTAGACTGTGGATTATTCCAGGGGAGGGAAGCATTAAATTCCAATCATAATCAGAATTTGAGGTTCAATCCTGAAGAGATAGATTATTGTATTTTATCACATGCTCATATTGACCATTCAGGAGCACTTCCTTATCTGGTAAAAAAAGGATATAAAGGAAAAATCTATTGTACTCAAGCTACTTTAGACCTCTGTGAGATCATGTTAGTTGATAGTGCACATATACAGGAATCGGACGCTGAGTACCATAACAAAAAGAAAAGTCCGAATGATGATAACCTTGCTATTCCTTTATATACTATTAAGGAAGCAGTAGAATCCTTGACTCATTTTGTTAGTGTTCCGTACGAAAAATGGATAAAAATTGATGATGAAATTGAACTTTGTTTTACCGTAATAGGTCATATTTTGGGTGCCGCAGCTGTTAATCTTAAAATAAACGAAAAAGGAAATATAATTCACTTGTGTTACACAGGAGATATCGGAAGACAAAACCATAGAATAATTAAAAACCCAAAACCTTTCCCACAAGCTGATTATATTATTGCCGAATCCACTTACGGGAATCGATTACATGAAAACATCGAAGATTCTGAGGAAAAATTATTGAAGATAATTAATGAAACCTGTGTGGAGAAAAAGGGAAAATTAATTATTCCTGCTTTTAGTTTAGGAAGAACGCAGGAAATTGTTTATGCTCTGGACAGATTAGAAAGTGCCGGAAAACTACCTAAAATAGATGTTTTTGTTGACAGCCCCTTGTCCACCAATGCCACAGAAATTTTAAAAAACCATCCGGAATGCTATAGCAAGGATTTACTCAAATACATGAAATTTGACAATGATCCTTTTGGTTTTAACCGTTTACATTACATTACCAAGGTGGAAGAATCAAAACTCCTAAATGATATTCAGGAACCCTTTATTATCATTTCTGCTTCAGGAATGATGGAAGCCGGAAGAATATTGCATCATTTGGCCAATAATATTGAAAATCCAAAAAACACCATTCTGATTGTCGGGTATTGCGAACCATCCACGTTAGGAGGAAGACTGAAAAAAGGTGATAAATCGATTAGGATTTTTGGTGAGGAATACATCGTTAAAGCAGACATCAGAATGATTCACGAGTATAGTGCTCATGGTGATTATGATGAAATGATAAAGTATTTAAGTTGTCAGGATCCGGCTAAGGTAAAGGAATTCTTTTTGGTACACGGAAGCATTGAAACACAAGAAGAATATCGAGATAAATTATTGGATGTTGGATTTAAAAACATTAGAATTCCCGCATTGGATTCTGAATACCTTATATAAGATTACATTTTACGATTCGTTGTTTACCATTGATATCATCCATAACTTGAACGTCTAAAAATCCTTTATCTTTAATTAACTGTTTCACATCATTTCCATATTCTTCATTAATCTCAAAATATAACTTACCTTGTTTATTTAAGTTTTTCATGGTAAAATCAGCAATTACATCGTAAAATAATAGAGGTTTACCTTGTTCAACAAAAAGTGCCAAATGAGGTTCATAATTAAGAACGTTTTCCTGCATTAATATTTTTTGTTTGGGTGTAATGTATGGTGGATTACTGACAATAACATCAAATTTTTCATCAATAGCCTGCTTTTGCCATTTTAGGATATCCACTTGCTTAAAAGTGATGTCCGTTTGATTATTTTGTGCATTTTCTTCAGCTACTTTTAATGCTTCCCTGGAAATATCCCATGCAAAAACTTTTGCTTTTTGTATATGTTTTTTCAAAGCCAATGCTATACAACCTGAACCTGTTCCTATATCAAGAATACTGATATTTTCCCAATTTTTATTCTCATTAAGAATTAAATCAACCAATTCTTCCGTTTCCGGCCTTGGAATAAGAGTATGTTCATTTACTTTTACAGGAATTCCATAAAATTCCCACTCTCCTAAAATATAGGCTAAAGGCTTATTTATTTTTAACCCTTTAACCGTATAAATAATTTTTAACAAATCTGATTCAGATAATAGCTTTTCATTACCTGCTGTCAGCCCAATTTTAGAAAGCTTAAAAAAATGCGAAAAAGTAATATACAACATTTGTTCCAACTCCTGCTTATCATATAACCCTTCCAATTCATTAATGAAATAATTGGCAGCAGAACGAATATTATTATCAGTAATTTTCATGTTTTTTCAAAGCTATTAATTTTTGATGGCATAATAAGTGTTATTAAATTATTATAATTTAATCTTTAAATGCTCGGTCTTTTAAAACAAATATTATTAAATTGGTCGATAAAAATTTTTAATTATGAAGCATATTAAACCCATTTTACTTTTAAGTTTTTTATTTATAAGTGCTTTAATTTCGGCCCAAGATGTTGTTGTTGGAGACACTTCAGCCCTTTCTGACATGCAGGCACAGGAATTGTATAATTCCGGAATACAAAAATTTAATGCTAAAGACCTTCAGGGAGCAATAAATGACTTTAATCAGGCTATTGAATTAATGCCCGATTTTGGCAAAGCTTATTTTAATAGGGGTTCGGTTAAATATCAGTTAAAGGATTTTAAAGAGGCTATTAATGATTTTAATAAAGTTATAGAACTAAATCCTGATTCAAACAATGCTTATTTTATAAGGGGACGATCTTATCAGGAATTAGGTAATGATGACGCTGCTTTTAAGGATTTTAACGATGCCATCCGGATAGATGATAAAAATGCTGATGCTTATTATTACAGAGGAGGAATTTATTTTCTAGATGAAAAATACAAGGAAGCTATTGATGATTACACTAATGCCATCAAAAACAAACCCAATTATGCCTATGCATACAATGACAGGGGAAGTGCCAAAAGACAACTCAACGATTTTGAAGGTGCTATAAGTGATTATAAAAAGTCTATCTTGGTTAACAACCAATTGTCTTTTGTTTACAATAACCTTGGAAGTGCCCTACGAAATGTTAAAAAATATGATGAAGCCATTTCCAATTATAATAAGGCCATTGCTTTAAAAGATGATTATTACATTGCCTACAACAATAGAGGTTATGCAAAATTTGAGAAAGGTGATTATGAGGATGCAATTAAAGACTTTAATGACGCCATTAGGCTAAAAGCGAGTTATACATTTGCTTACAACAACCGTGCAGCTGCAAAATACAAATTAAAAAATTATAAAGGTGCTGTTGATGATTGTAACAAAGCCATCCTGCTGGATGAGAAATATGGTGCGGCTTACCTTAACCGTGGAATTGCCAGAGAAATGTTACGAAAAGATGATAAAGCCTGTGAAGACTGGAACAAAGCAGCATCACTTGGCCTGAAAAACGGAAAAACTTTTGTTCAGCAAAGTTGTAATTAATCAATTAGACATTATTCAAGTTATGAAAAGATATACCACACTATTTACTTTAATATTATTAGCAATAGTTGTAAATGCTCAAGATATTCCTTTTGACAAAAACTTATTTAAAGACCGGAAGGACGAATTTAAAGAAGCTAGAAATTATCTGAACGAGGGTTATAAACTCTTTGAGGTTATGCCTTCTACTTATATTGATAACAATCAATCGGATTATAAAGTCAGAGCTGGTTATTATAAAGAAGCATTACCTCTCTTATTTAAAGCCAACAAATTTAACCCTAACAATGCTGAATTAAACTACAGAATAGGAAGGTGTTACATCGTATCATCTGTTTATAAAGATGAGTGCATCCCTCATTATGAAAAAGCATTGAAACTAAACCCGAATGTGGCTCCCGATATTCAATATCAGTTAGGTATTGGTTATCATATTACTATGCAGTTTGATAAAGCAATTGCTGCTTTCAAAAAATATAAATCAACTTTGGTTTCTAAAAATCCTGCAGAGTTAGAAGATGTTGATAAGAGAATTGAAGAATGTGAAACAGCTAAGAAATTGGTGGCTAAACCTGTCAGGGCTTTTATCGACAATTTTGGAAGGCCGGTAAACACCAAATATCCCGAATATGGAGCAATCATCTCAGCTGACGAATCAGTAATGATGTTTACTTCCAGAAGAAATACTTCCACAGGTGGAAAGATTGATCCCGGTTTAAATGAATATTATGAAGACATATACAAATCCAATAAAGTTAATGGTAAATGGACTGAACCTGAAAATATGGGGCGTCCTGTTAACTCTGATGAGCACGATGCCACAGTTGCCGTTGCTCCGGATGCTCAAAGTATGATTGTTTATATTGATGACGGTGGTGATGGAAATTTATATGAATGTAAGTTAATCGGTTCAGTATGGTCTAAACCAAAAAAAATGAACAAAAACATCAATACCAAGTATCACGAATCTTCTGCCAGCTACTCAAGTGATGGAAAAACGCTTTATTTTGTTAGTAACAAACCCGGTGGTTTTGGAAATCACGATATTTATGTAACCCACTGGGACGAAATAAAAAAAGACTGGGGTGAGGCAACAAATGTTGGTCCGGTTGTAAATACCAAGTACAATGAAGAAGGTGTTTTGATTCACCCGGATGGAAAATCCCTCTATTTTAGTTCTCAGGGACATAAAACTATGGGGGGCTACGATATTTTTAAATCTACATTGAACGATGATGGAACCTGGGGAGAACCAGAAAATATTGGCTACCCTATTAACACTGTTGATGACGATGTGTTCTTTGTTATCAATGCCAGTGGACGAAGAGGGTATTATTCATCTTTTAAAGCTGATGGTTTTGGAGAAAAAGACATTTATATGATCACATTTTTAGGACCTGAAAAACCACTTCAATTAAATTCTGAAGATAACCTGTTAGCCAATATTGCCAAACCTGTTAGCGAAAAGGTAATTGAGAAAAAAGTAGATGCTTTAACTAAACGGATTACTATTTTGAAAGGTGTAATCAGCGATTGTAAAACATTAAAACCTGTTGGAGCCTCTCTGGAATTAGTTGATGTTGATAAGAACCTGACATTAGCAACTTTTGAATCTAACGAAACGAGTGGTAAATATTTGGTGTCGTTACCTTCAGGTAAAAACTATGGATTAATTGTCAGAGAAGATGGGTATTTGTTCCATTCAGAGAATTTTAACATCCCGGATTCTGCTGCTTACCAGGAAGTCGAAAAAAATATATGTCTAAAAGGTATTGATATTGGTAGTGTTATTGTTTTAAAAAACATTTTTTACGATTACAATAAAGCAACTTTACGTGATGCATCTAAAAATGAGTTAGACCGTTTGGTTAAATTATTAAATGAAAATCCTACTATAAAAATAGAACTTTCGGCACATACCGATTCTAGAGGAAGCAATAAGTATAATCAAGACCTATCACAACGAAGAGCTCAATCATGTGTTGATTATCTGATCAAAAATGGAATAAGTACAGATCGTTTGATATCTAAAGGATATGGTGAAACCCAATTGATTAGAACAGATGCTGAAATTGCAAAACTTAAATTTGAAGATGAAAAAGAGGCGGCTCATCAGGAAAACAGAAGAACAGAATTTAAGATTATTTCAAAGTAAGTTTAATATTTGTCATTAGACCATTTTTAAAATATTCTGATTCCTATAAATCAGAATACCCTTTTAGTTTTTGACTTTGATTAAAAACTTTGATTTCTTAGGATTTCATTACTTTTATCGCTTATTTTAAAAAAATTTTCATCATGAAAAAAACAATATTCTTCATCGTATTATTTTCAACATTAAATACCTTTTGTCAAACAGATTCCACATTTATCAGGCATATTTATGATAAAGCATTGGAAAATGGACAAGCTTATGAAAATTTAAGAACTCTTTGTAAAGATATTGGTAATAGAATAACAGGATCTGCAGGAGCAGAAATGGCAGTTAAATGGGGAGAAAAGTTATTAAACTCTTATCAATTTGACAAAGTATATTTACAAGAAATAAAAGTACCACACTGGGAAAGAGGAACCAAAGAAGCTGCCTGGATTGAAGATGAGAAAGGAAATATATTTAAACTGAACATTATTGCTTTAGGCGGTTCTGTTGGAACCAATGGGTTAATTTCAGGAGAAGTGATTGAATTTTCAACTATTGAAGAACTAAAGAAAGCTGATCCTAAATCAGTGAAAGATAAAATTGTGTTTTTAAGCCAACCTTTCAATCAGAAATTCATTAGAACTTTTAACGCTTATGCTACGTGTTACCCTCAAAGAGGGAGTGGAGCTGAAGAAGCAGGAAAATTAGGTGCTAAAGCTGTTATAATTCGCTCTTTAGCCTCTTCTACTGATAATCATCCTCACACAGGAACTATGGATTATGGTGAATCTAAGGTTAAAATACCTGCTGCAGCCATGAGTACAATTAATGCAGATTTTTTAGGTAAACTATTAAAAAATGGCAAAGTAATTTTATCAATAGAGATGGATTGCCAAGAATTTCCAGATGTTATATCCTATAATGTAATTGGTGAAATTAATGGAAAAGATGATAAAATTATTACCTGGGGAGGGCATCTGGATTCATGGGATGTTGGTGAAGGTGCTCATGATGATGGAGCAGGTATTGTTCAAAGTATTGAAGCATTAAGGATATTAAAAAATCTGGGTTACCAACCAAATCACAAATTAAGATGTGTTTTGTTTATGAACGAAGAAAATGGCAATAAAGGTGGTAAAGGATATGCTGAATGGGCATTTAAAAATAAAGAAGTCCATATTTGTGCTTTAGAAAGTGATGCAGGTGGCTTTCTTCCTCTTGGGTTCTCTGTTTGGGGAAATGATGATCAGTTAAAGTTGATAACTCAATTCAGTGATTTACTTTACGACTTTGATTTATTTAATTTTAATATGGGATATAGTGGTGTGGATATAAGTCCTCTTAAAAAAATGTATCCGGATATGCTACAATTAGGTCTTTCGGTTAATTCACAACCTTATTTTAATTATCATCATTCAGAAGCTGATGTTTTTAAAGCTGTGAATAAAAGAGAATTAGAGCTGGGTGCAGCTGCAATGACAACTATAATCTATCTTATGGATAAAACGTTAAAGTAAAGTTAAAATGTTTTTTTAGACGTTAATTAATCTTAATTTATGTTGTACTATTTGTGCTAAGTAAATCTATTTTATATATTTACAAAGGATAGCAACTATAAATTGAAAACAGTACTTAATATCAACGGAATATCTAAAAGTTATGGCAGAGTTAAAGCCTTATCTAACTTGACGCTACAAATAAATCAGGGAGAAATTTACGGGATATTAGGCCCCAACGGAAGTGGAAAAACAACAACTTTAGGCATATTATTAGATGTTCTTCATGCAGATACAGGCACCTACTCCTGGTTTGGAGAAACCCCAAGTAAGAACAGTAGAAAAAAGATTGGTTCAATTTTAGAAACTCCCAACTTTTATCCTTACTTAAGTGCCCGTCAAAATTTATCATTGGTTTGTATGATAAAACAAGTGAGTGAAAGTGAAGTTGACCGGGTTCTAAGTGTTGTTGATTTGATGGAAAGAGGCAATTCAAAATTCAAAACTTTTTCTTTGGGCATGAAACAAAGATTAGCATTAGCCTCTGCATTGATTGGTGATCCCGAAATTTTAGTATTAGATGAACCAACAAATGGTTTAGATCCACAAGGAATTGCTGAAGTTAGAGCTATTATAAAAGACCTTGCAGCTCATGGTAAAACTATTATTATGGCCAGCCATATATTAGATGAAGTAGAAAAAATATGTTCTCATGTTGCTGTATTAAAATCTGGAAACCTTTTAACTTTTGGACCGATACATTCAGTTCTGAATAGCAAAGAAAGTGTTTTTGTTGCTGCCAATTCCATTGAACCGGAATTATTGAAACTTACCTTAAGCCAAATTGATGGAGTAAGCAACATTAATCAATCAGGGAAAAGGTTTTACCTGATGTTGGCACAAGGTAAAGATAGTGCATTTTTAAACAAAGCTTTATATGAAAAAGGAATAATCGTTTCCGAATTGGGGGTACAAAAACCAGATCTGGAAGCAAATTTCTTGGAATTGATAAAATAGATGTTGAATCTTTTAAAAATAGAATACAAAAAAATTATCCCATATCGCACATTTTGGGTGATTTTCGGTATAGTTTTCTGTTTAACTCCACTTGTATTTTATGGGATTGGTCAATTTGAAATTCAAGGTTTACCTTTTGATATGACCACTATTTATAAATTTCCTGATGTATGGAACAATCTTACTTATCTTGCAAGCTGGTTCAATTTATTAATTGGAATGTGTGTGGTAATATTAATCTGTAATGAATTTTCTTTTAAAACATTCAGACAACATGTAATTGATGGGCAAGACAAGGCCGATTTTATTGTTTCTAAAGTTTTATTAATGACTTCCTTCGCACTTTTTAGTACACTTTATTTATTTGTAGTTGGTGCCTTATTTGGATTAATATCCGGTAATTCTGGAGATGCTACAATCCTGCAGGATATTAAATATCTGGCAATCTATTTTATACAAGCATTAGGCTATATGACTGTTGGTTTATTAATTGCGATTCTTATCCGATCTATGGCTCTTTCCATCATCATTTTTCTTTTTTCTATTTTAATAGAAAGTATTATTCAGGTTTTTGTTCCATACCCTATTGATAAATATTTTCCGATGGAAATTATCGCTAACCTAACACCCAATCCATTAGTATCTAACATGATGAAACAAGCCCAACAAATGCCGATACAAGATATACAGAACCAACCCATGTTTGATCAAATTCCATTAACTACCACAGTTTGGGTAGCCGTTATCTATATTCTTGTTTTCTGGAGTATCTCGTACTTTATATTGACAAAGAAAGATATAAAATAGCCGGAATTCATCATATAATTTTGCCTACAATATTAACACCTATCCTCCTTCTCCGCCATCAAAATTCTCAAAATCTTTTTCAGACTGTCTCTTTTTCTTTTGGTTAATTCGATAAGTAAAACTTAACCGAAAAAACCTCGAACGCCATTGCATCTCAAAATCAGAAACAAAGTTTTCTCCGTAAGAAGTACTGCTTCTTTTTCTCGAATTAAGTGCATCTTTCACATTAAATGCTACGGTACCATTTCCTTTTAACAAATCAAAAGAAAATCCAGCAT
>CAYRAD010000026.1:3589-13580 GCA_964422135.1 uncultured Vicingus sp. | reverse complement strand
AGAGTCCAGGAACGGCATAATTTGATTTTGGACTTTTTGGTTTTTCTTCTATGGAAATTACATTTTGATTTTTATCGAATTCCACCACTCCATATCTTTCAGGGTCTGAAACGTGATAAGCGAAAACAATTCCACCGGTTGGATTGGTATTTTCTATTAGTAAGTCATCTAAACCTGTTCCGTAGAAAATGTTATCACCTAAAATAAGGGCAACATCATCAGTACCAATAAAATCTTCTCCTATTACAAAAGCCTGTGCCAGTCCGTTTGGAACTTCCTGTATTGCATAATTGAATTTACATCCAAACTGTGTTCCGTCCTTTAATAGTTTTTTAAAATTAGAACTGTCTTCAGGTGTTGTAATAATTAGTATTTCCTTTATCCCGGCTCTCATTAATATAGAAAGCGGATAATAGATCATAGGTTTATCGTAAATAGGCATTAATTGTTTGCTAACGGCTAATGTTAACGGGTGCAAACGTGTGCCGGATCCTCCGGCTAGTACTATTCCTTTCATAGTTTATTCTAAATCTAAATGTTCAATAGGTTTAATTTCTAATTCGTCTAAATCAATATCTTCTTCTTCGTCAAATATTTCAATAAGGGCTTCTCTTTTAAAGGCTTTAGTTGTTAAAGCTTTATCTAAAGATAATAATAATGATGGTAATAATAACAAATCAGCAAGTATGGCAACTAACAAAGTAACAGAAACCAAAAAACCTAAAGCAATAGTTCCTCCAAAACTCGACACGGTAAACACACCAAAACCAAAAAACAAAATAATAGAAGTATAAATCATACTTGTTCCGGTTTCTTTTAATGCAATATAAACAGATTGTTTAATGTTCCATTTATAGTGTTTTAATTCCTGTCGGTATTTGGCTAAAAAATGTATGGTATCATCAACTGAAATTCCAAAAGCAATACTAAAAATTAAAATGGTAGATGGTTTTATAGGAATACCAAAAAACCCCATTAAGGCGGCAGTAGTTAGTAAAGGAAGGAGATTTGGAGTTAATGAAACAATAACCATTCTTACCGATGAAAACAGTACAGACATTAAAGATGCTATTAAAATAACGGCTAAAATCAGGCTGGTTAATAAATTTTCTACCAAATAATCAGTTCCTTTTAAAAAAGCCACACTGGTTCCGGTTAGCGTAACATTGTAATCTATATGTGGGAAAATAGAATCTATTTTTGGATTAATATCAGTAAGCAAGGAATCCATTTCCTTTGTACCAATGTCGGCCATTTGAAAACTTACTCTTGTAACCTGATTGTCATCATCAATGAAAGAGGAAAATTTATTTTTTCGTGAGTCATTTTGCACATATTTTTTCAATTTTTTTAATTCGGTAGCAGGTGGAAGGATATAAAATTTTGGTTTACCTTTTTTATAAGCCTGATAGCTAAATTTTATGGCTTCAGTAATAGAAAGAGGCTTGGAGAATTCTTTATAGTTGCTCAGTTCTCTTTGAAGTTTTTGAATTTTGTACAGGGTTTTACCATTTTCGGCAAACACACCATTTTTCTTTTTGGTATCAATCACTACCTCAAAAGGCATTACTCCATTGAAGTTTTTTTCAAAGAACAAAAGGTCTTTAACAATGGGATCATGTTTGGGGAGATCATCAATAATATTCCCTGTTGTTTGCATTAAGGAAACACCATAAATACTCAACAGAACAATCAATACAGTAAAAATATAAATAGTTTTTCTGTGGAATTTAACTAAACGCTCTATAACAGTAACAATTTTTTCCATTATTTTATTTTCCAAGTGTTTAGTGTGACGTTCTTTTGGTGCATTTAAAAAGCTGAATATTATTGGAATAATGAGTATTGATAGTATAAAAACGATAAATATATCTATCGAAGCTAAAATGCCAAATTCAACTAAAATGGAGCTTTTGGTAAAAATAAAGGTGGCAAAACCTAAAGCGGTGGTAGTATTGGTTAAAAAGATGGCATTACCTATTTTTTGTATCACCCTACTTAATGCTTTAATCTGATTTCCATGTTTCTTAAATTCTGAATGGTATTTATTAAGCAGAAAAATACAATTGGGGATTCCTATTACGACAATTAACGGGGGAATTAATCCGGTGAGAATAGTAATATGATAACCGAATAAAGATTGAATTCCTAAAGACCAAATTACACCAACACAAACTACCAACATAGAATATATCGTAGCCTTAAATGATCTAAAAAAGAGATAGAGAATGAGTGATGTAATTAAAATAGATAGGATTAAGAATAACAGAACTTCATCTTTAACTTTTGTTGTTGAGTTAGCTCTGATATACGGCAATCCTGATTTATGTAGTTCTATGCCTGTTTTTACTTGGAACGAGTGTACTTCGTCATCAATTTTATTGAATAAACCGTCACGATATTTTGAGCTGAGCACATTACTATCTATTGTAATAACCATTATTGTTGCAGAAGACGAATCGGTAAATAAATAACCTTCATAAAATGGCAAATTATAAAGCACTTTTTTTAAGCTGTCTAATTCGGATTGTGTTTTGGGTTTTTCTTTTACAATCTGCTCAAAATCAAAATGTTTTTTTTCTGTATTTTTGATTAAAGTGTATAAATTGGCAATAGATAACGCTTCGGTTATGCCGTTTACAATGGTATCTTTACCATCTTTAACAAAATCAACTTTTATGTTTTTTATGTTATAGGTTAGATCATACCAGGCGTTAAAATTTTCTAATTCGAATAAATTTTTATCATTGGTTCCGACAACAACAATACTTCCGTCTTTACCAAATTTATTTTTGAATTGTTCATATTCAATATAGGTGCTGTCAGTTTTAGGTAACATTTGAGCGAGTTGGTAGCTCATTGTTACAAATCGTGATCGATAAGCCATAAAAGCAGTAATCAACCCTAATAAGATTAAGATTAGTAAACGATTTCGTAATATTATACGGGAAAATTTAAACCACATACTTTACACACTACTCAAATAATACCTATTGCAAAAATCAACAATAGACTTAACAGGCACAATCGATAAAACCAACTACTGATAAGATTTATGTTTTTTATAAAGAAAGTGTCTGACAAATCAACTTATTTTTTCTCAACAACAGGAGCATCCAATATTTTTACATAAGGTAAATATTGAATATTCATTGCGTTGGGTTGATAGTCTTTAACTATGGATTGAATAAGCACATAATTTTCATGATACCATAGTGGAATTATTGGAGCCTCTGATGCAATAATCTGGTCGGCAGATAAGCAAAGTTCATATCTTTTCTTAGTATCAATAGTTACAAGAGCCTCTTCATAAAGCTTATCAAATTTTGAGTTTTTATATCTTGCATCATTAGGAAAAGAAGATTCATCAATAGAAGCAGGCACGTTTTTTCCATAACATAACGACAGAAAGCTCACAGGGTCAGGGAATTCACCTAACCAAGCATTTAATGAGAGGTGGCATTTTGAGTGGCTGTTCATCTCCATAACTTCTGCTAATGTTAATGCTGAAACTTCAACATTAATGTTAAGGTTAGCTAATAATTGCTTTTGTATTTCAAGTGCTACCCTTAAGTTTATATTTGTTTTTCCTGAAGCAAATATTAAAGTTGGAAAATCTTTGCCGTTAGGATATCCTGCACTAGCTAAGAGTTCTTTTGCTTTATTAACGTCATATTCTAACCCAACAACAGACGAAAAATCATAATCTTTAATAGCAGAAGGCACTATACCATGCTCCGCAGGAGCATAAGCTTCTCCTCTTAAAATGGCATCCACTATTTTGGTTTTATTAACCGCCATTCCAATAGCTTTTCTTACTTTGATGTTATCAAAAGGAGCAATTGCAGTATTAAAATTCAGGTAAGATGTTGAGATTTGCGGATACCTGCCCAGAACATATTTAACTGGTTCATCCTGAAAATCGGCAATCTGAGATTCCACGATTTCTTTAATTTTTTCCGGAGGTAATCCGGTAACTATATCCAGTTTATCATTCATAAACTGATCCAGTTGTTGCTGTCCGGGCTCTACATAGTTAAAAGCAACAGAATCAAGATAAGGAAGGGATGTCCCTGATTTATCGCTTAGATGATAATTTTGATTCTTTAATAGAATCACAGCTTTTTTTGTGTCATTTTTTTTGTTGTAAGTAAATGGGCCAGTACCTACAATTGCATTGCTTTCCATAGCTTCTTTTGAAACTATGGCAGTTCCTATTGTTGCTAGCACATCAACAAAATTAGACGATGGTTTTGTAAGTGTAAATTCAACAGTATAATCATCAAGAGCTTTTATACCTTCAATTTCACCTCCTGATTTTTTAAATGCTTCTCCACCTACAATTTTATCCTTTAAAAAAGTGTAAGAATAATTGCCTTCTTCAGTGTAAATTCTTTTAAAGGAATAAATAACGTCAGCAGCTGTTACTTCAGGGCCTTTGTCATCTTTAAAACAAGCATTATTATGAAAATGCACTCCTTTTTTTAAGTGAAATGTATGAACCAGATTTTTATCGTCCACTTCCCATGATTTGGCTAATAAAGGTGTTAAACTTAAATCTTTTTCATTAAAATGTAGTAGCGGTTCATATATCTGATTTACAATATGAAAAGAAATCACATCAGTAACTTTAATAGGATCTAAAGTTTGATATTTTTCAGAAATAGCAAAATCTATACAACCGTTGTGTTCACTGTTTAGTTTATTGTTTTGATTATCTTGCGTTGTAAGGTTTGAATTATCATTTCCACAAGAAAACAATAACAAAAGTGAAAACGCAATAACACCGACTAATATTTTTTTCATAATTATTAAACTTTAATTCGCCAAATATACTAATTCGAGGTTTTATTTCATGGTAAAAACATTAAAAACAATCTTCAAAATTCCATTAATTTTATGCCTTTAATATATCAATAAAGTTAAAAATGGACTTTTATAACCATATAAGTTACCTATATTTGCGGTTGATTAAAACTTATCGCAGGTATTAGCATGCAAAAAACACATACATTTCATATCCCTGTAATGGGAATCGGCTTTACAATAGATACTCCTATTAAGGTCGCACAATATGGTATTTCTTCTGTTATTTCGCTAGGAGATGATTTTTTGGCAGAAAGAATGAGGGAGCTTTATTGTAAAAAGTTAGAAAAACCATTTACACCTGTTCCCAGAGATGATAGTGATGGAAGAGCAAATAGGTTGACCTTATACCTAAACTTAATGAATGAAATGGTTAAGAAAAAGTTCGAAGAACTGAAAAATACTTCTTTTGAAAAAGGGAGTGAGTTGACCAAGTATTTCGAAATGCTTCCTGATTTTTCTACACTAAAAAAGGAATACCTGAGAATGAGGTCGGAAAGTGATACCTCTGTTATAGAAAAAATTCAGCAATGGTTAAAAGATAACATTTCTCGTGGAGAGATTGATGTTAATATAATGACAAAGCTGGATAAAGATAATTATACAAAAAAAGGAGAAAAATTGCCACAAATAATGAACGATGCACATGCAGCATTGCGAGGGTTTGCGAACAGCGATTTAGATTCAGGGGTGGTTTTGTCTGCCGGATTAAGCCCTCGCCTTTACAGTTATGTAGCTAATTTTGAAGATTTCTTCCCGGATGAAAAAGAACAATTGACAAAAAAAATCATTTTAAAAGTAAGCGATTACCGGTCGGCATTAATTCAGGGAAAATTTTTAGCTAAAAAAGGCATTTGGGTTTCTGAGTATCGAGTAGAATCTGGTTTGAATTGCGGAGGACATGCATTTGCAACAGATGGATATTTAATGGGGCCAATTTTAGAAGAATTTAAACAAAAAAAGGAAGAGCTAATTGAGCAGTTGCACGAAATTTTGAATGATGCTTTAGTTGGTATGGGAAGAAAAAGTCTTTCAAAACCACTTGATTTATTTGTTACAGCTCAAGGCGGAGTGGGAACAGCCAATGAACATCAGTTTTTATTGGACTATTATAAAGTTGACCGCGTAGGCTGGGGAACGCCTTTCCTTTTGGTGCCCGAAGCGGTTAATTTAGATGCTACTACATTTAAATTATTACAAGATGCTGAAGAAAAAGATTTGTATTTAAGTGATGTTTCTCCTATAGGAGTTCCTTTTAATACGGTTAAGGGGAATACCAAAGATGTTGAACGGGACCGAAATATTGCTGAAGGTAAACCAGGAAGCTCTTGCCCAAGCCAGTTTTTAAAGTTATATAATAAAGAATTTACCGACAGACCGATTTGTTTGTCGTCCAGACAATATCAGAAATTAAAAATTGCTGAATTGGATGCCAAAAATCTTTCACCGGATGAGTATAAAAAACAATATGATAAAATAACAGTTAAAACATGTTTGTGTGCTGGATTAGTAATGACAGCTTATACTGAAAATGATATTTTAAGAAAATCAGACGGAGAAGGAATTGCTGTTTGTCCGGGTCCAAATTTGGCTTATTTTTCCAAAAAATCAACATTACAGGAAATGATTGAACATATTTACGGAAAAAGGAATGTGTTAAATAATACCTATCGCCCAAACATGTTTATTAAAGAAGTGGGCATGTATGTTGATTATCTGAAAAAGGAATTAAACGAATCGCTGGATTCGATAAACAATAAGAAAATAAAATACTTTGAAGGGTTTAAAGAAAACCTGTTGGATGGAATTTCTTATTATCAAGAGTTAATCCACGAAATGAAAGAAGAATCGGAGACCATTAAAGAATACATGAAAAAAGAATTGGTGAATTTTAAAAAGTCTATCGAGTTAATTTCGTTACCATCTTTACAAGAAACTTTAAATTAATTAAAAACTTTAATAGCCTGATTTTTATGTGGGAGTGAGTGTGTTTTTGTTAGATGGAAACAAAAATTACAAAAAACGTTTCCAATATAAAAAATGTTTCTTATGTTTGCGGTCTTAAACTTTAAATGATGACCGAAATTCCCTATTCCGATAAAGAAAAAGAGACTGAACTACTAATAGCGGTAACAGCCCTCTTTATGAAATTTGGTATTAAAAGCCTTACCATGGATGATATTTCCAGGCATTTAGGTATTTCTAAGAAAACCCTGTACCAATTTGTTTCCGATAAAAAAGATTTGGTAAAAAAAGCATTAGAATTAGCTGTTGGAGCCGACCAATGTATGCTTGAAGATATTTCAGAATCGGAAGGAAATGCCATTGATGAACTTTTAATTATTAATGAGAAAGTAAGCCAAAAACTGCAAACCATACAACCGGCCGTGATGTACGATTTACAACACCACTATCCTGAAGCATGGAAAGTGATGGAAAATCATAAAAAGTGTTTTGTTTACGATATGGTTGTTAATAATATTAACACTGGAATTAAACAAGGCTACTACAGAGAAAATGTAAACCCCGAAATTATTGCCAGCATTTATGTAACCATGATTGACAAAATATTTGATTCCGACCTGTTTCCATCACATCAATATGATTTTTCTACCCTACATAAAGAAATGGCTCGCTACCATATCCGTGGAATAGCAAGCAGTAAAGGAATTACTTATTTAGTAGAACGAATTAAAGACAATAAACATGATTTTTAAAATAAAGCGATTATTGATTTTCATTTTTTTGGTTTTTGTAAATCCAATGTTACTGCTTTCTCAAGAATCCGAAAATGCATTTACATTAAAACAAGCACAAGAGTATGCTTTAAAGAACAATTACCAAATTAAAAATGCTCAATTGGATATTGATATTGCCAAAAAGAAAGTGTGGGAAACCACCGCTATTGGATTGCCACAGATTTCGGCCGAAGCAACATTTCAGAATTTTATTGATTTACCAACCAATCTTATTCCCGCAATAGCATTTAATCCGGCAGCATCTGCTGATGAATTTATGGAACTACAGTTTGGTACTGATTACAATACAACAGCAACACTTTCTGCTTCACAATTAATATTCGATGGTTCTTATATTGTTGGTTTGCAGGCAGCTAAAACCTTTAAAGAATTTTCGATAAATGCTAAGAAAAAAACAGACCAGGAAATAAAAGACGCGGTGGCTCAAGTCTATCACACTGTTCTGGTTGCAGAAGAAAATCAGAAAGTGATGGAGCAAAGTTATGCTTCTGCAGAAACATTATTGAAAGAAACCAAAGCACTGTTTAAAGAAGGTTTAACCGAAGAACAAAATGCCAATCAACTTCAACTAAATTTAACCAATATGGAAAATGCGGTTAATCAGTCGAAGAGACAAGTTGAAATTGCCAAGAACCTATTAAAATTTCAGATAGGATTGGACCTTGGCCAACATATTATTTTAATAGATAAGCTGGATCAATTAATTAATACTGAAAATGAAATAACAATTTTAGCTCAGGAGTTCAACTTCTCCAATCATTTTGATTATCGGATAATTCAGACAAACGAGAAATTAATGAAGTTGAATTACAGGAAAGAAAAATTTGCATTCGCACCTTCTCTTTCGGCTTTTTTTAGTCACCAACAACAGAACATGAGCAACCAATTTGATGCGTTTAACGGAGGGAAATGGTACCCGACAACATTATGGGGTTTAAGTTTAAAACTGCCTATCATCACAAGTGGAATGCGACTTTCAAAAATGAGCCAGGCTAAATTGGAATATGAAAAAGCTAAAAACAATTCCAAACAGGTTGAGCAGAGTTTGATGCTAAAAGCACAAACCGCCCGATCGAAATTTAACTCAGCCTACGATACATACAACAACCAGAAAAAAAGTTTAGAACTAGCCAAGAGTATCCATAATAAAACCATAAAAAAATATGGAGAAGGAATGGTTTCCAGCATGGAATTAACTCAATCTCAATCGCAATTGCTTTCTACAGAAGGCATGTACATCAAATCCATTTTAGATTTGTTAAATTCAAAAGCAGCACTTAAAAAAGCGTTAGGAAATGAATAATGATTTAATGATAATAGTATAGAAAAGACATAAATAAATTCAGGAAAGAAAATGAAAAAAACAACAATATATTTAAGCTTGGCAGTGTTTCTTGCCGCTTGCGGATCATCTGATTCGAATACTAATATTGCAAAATTGCAAAAACAAAAAGATTCGTTAAAAACCATCTATGATGATATTTCTGACCAGATAGCTGCCATAGATGAAAAACTGATGGCTCTGGATACTAACTTGAAATTACCCTTGGTAACAGTAGGGTCAATAGAAAAAAAATCATTTGAACATTATGTTGAGGTGCAGGGAGCTGTTGAGGTTGGTGGAAATGCTTTGGTTTATCCGGAAGTGCCGGGTAAAATTATTTCTATTCATTATAGAGAAGGAGATAAAGTAAGTAAAGGAAGTGTTATTATACAGTTAGATGCAGGCACATTGTTATCAACTATTAAAGAAGTAGAAACCAGCTATGACTTAGCAAAAGATATGTATGAAAAACAAAGCCGGTTATGGGAGCAGAAAATAGGCTCGGAAGTGCAATACTTACAAACAAAAACCAACAAAGAAACTTTAGAACAAAAGCTAAAAACCCTACAAGAACAATTGGATATGTACTCTATAAGAGCACCATTTTCAGGAATTATTGATGAAATTAACCCTAAAGTTGGTGAATCTGTAAATCCTGCATTTCCGGTGGTTAGAGTCATTAATTATAACGATACTTATTTAAAAGCTGATGTTTCTGAAAATTACGTAGAAAGTATAAAAGGAGGTAATAAAGCAGTTGTATATTTCCCATCTTTAAATAAAGAATATACTACCACCATTGAAAGAACAGGAAATTTTATCAACCCCAACAACAGAACATTTAAAATTAACATCGATTTAAATGAGTTTTCAGCAGGTTTGAAACCTAATTTATTGGCAGACATTAAAATAAGGGATTATAACGCAGATACAGCCATTATTATCCCATCTAATATAATACAACAAGATAGAAAGGGTAAAGAATACATATACATAGTAGCTAAACAAGGAAATGTGAATAGTGCAAAAAGAGTGAACATTA
>CAYRAD010000026.1:0-3489 GCA_964422135.1 uncultured Vicingus sp. | reverse complement strand
ATATACATAGTAGCTAAACAAGGAAATGTGAATAGTGCAAAAAGAGTGAACATTACTTCGGGAATGTCTTATCAGGGGCACACCATTATTTTATCAGGATTAAAAGGCAATGAAAGTTTTATTGATAAAGGTGCCAGAAGCATTCAGAATGGAGAATTAATTGAAATTGTGGCAGAATAAATTTATCCTTATTACCAGAAACTATGCAAGAAGATAAATCTAAAAAAGACAAAGGGTTTAAAGCGTTTAGTTTAACGACCCTTTCTGTAAAAAACAGAACGACTGTTTTTGTGCTTACGGCAATTGTACTGATTGCCGGAGCAGCATCTTATATTTCGATGCCAAGAGAAGCATTTCCGGAAATTGTAATACCAGAAATATATATTGGTACCGCTTATCCCGGAAATTCACCTGCTGATATCGAAAAATTAATTACAAGACCACTGGAAAAAGAAATTAATTCCATATCAGGAATTGACAAAATCTCTTCTACCTCAATTCAGGGATACTCATCTATTCAGGTAGAATTTGATTTTAGTGTTACTCCGGCTCAGGCATTGGTAAAAGTTAAAGATGCTGTTGACAAGGCAAAAAGTGATGTTGATTTTCCGGATGATTTGCCAGCTGACCCAAATGTTTTTGAGATGAATTTCTCAGAATTAATGCCGGTAATGAACATCAACCTATCCGGTGATTTTTCTCCTGATTTACTTAAAGACTATGCAGAGATTATTGAGGATAAGGTTGAGGCGCTTCCACAAATTACTAAGGTTGATATTCGTGGTATTCAGGAAAAAGAAGTAAAAATTAAAGTAGATGTGCAAAAGATGGAATCGATGCAAATCAGTTTTAAAGATATTGAAAATGCCGTTGGCTTTGAAAACATGACCATCTCAGGAGGAGATATTATTGTAGATGATTTAAGAAGAACAGTAAGAACAACAGGAGATTTTACAGATTGGAGATTAATAGAAGGGGTAATAATAAAACAAGAAAAAGGAAACATCGTTTATCTAAGAGATGTTGCTAAGGTTGTTTTTGAAGAAAAAGACAGGGAATCATTTGCCCGTCAGTTTACGCAACCTGTGGTAATGTGTGATGTTTTTAAGAGAGGAGGACAAAACTTGTTAGAAGCATCTGATGCCATCAATGATATAATTGTTGAATTAAAGAAAACTGATTTTCCTGAAAACCTGAATATATCCATTACTTCCGATATGTCTGAAAAAACAAGAACTCAGGTAAATGAGTTGGAAAACAGTATATTATTCGGAATGCTGTTGGTTGTAGGCGTATTGTTATTTTTCTTAGGCTTAAGGAATGCCTTATTTGTAGGTATTGCTATACCATTATCTATGTTTATTGCTTTTATGGTACTAAGTGCTGTTGGGGTTACACTAAACATGATGGTGTTGTTTTCTTTGATTTTAGCACTTGGAATGCTGGTTGACAATGGAATAGTTATAGTCGAAAATATTTATCGATTAATGGATTCAGGCTATTCACCCATTAAAGCTGCAATACATGGGGCTGGAGAGGTGGCATGGCCAATTATTGCCTCTACCGCAACTACGTTGGCAGCATTTATTCCGTTAGCTATCTGGCCCGGGAAAATGGGAGAATTTATGAAATTCTTACCCATAACATTGATGATTGTTTTAGGGTCTTCATTATTTGTGGCTTTAGTTATTAATCCGGTTTTTACTTCAATATTTATGAAACTGGAGGAAGACAAATCAAATCGTAAAAAAATCATTATTATTTCTACTGCTTTTGTGTTATTTGGTTTGTTAATAATGCTTGTAGGCTCCATGACTTATGGAAATATTTTAATAGCAATGGGGCTGACCATATTAACCACTACCTATTTCTTTAATCCAGCTACTACCTATTTTCAAAATAAAATGTTACCAAAGCTTGAAGCTTTCTATCAACGATTCTTAACCTATGTGTTAAAGGGTAAAAATCCGATTAAATGGGTGGTTGGTACTTTTATGTTGTTAGTCTTTTCGTTTGTGTTAATTGGAATAGCAAGCCCAAAAGTGGAATTTTTTCCTGTTAACATGCCTAACTATTTGAATATTTTTATTGAACAACCAATTGGCACAGATATTAGTGCTACAGATACGATTACAAGGCAAGTAGAGGATAAATTAATCAATTACTTTAATACGGAGATAGAAGCAGATGGTGGAAAAATTTCAAGAAATTTTATTGTAGAATCAATTATTGCACAAGTAGGAACAGGTACATCTGATCCTGCACAAGGGGTTTCGATGGGGGAAACTCCAAATAAGGCACGTATAACTATTTCATTTAAAAAGTTTAGTGAAAGAAAAGGAATTAGTACCAATCGAATTATGAATGAAGTGAGAGATGTGGTAAAAGGAATTCCCGGAGCACAAATTACTGTTGACAAAGATAAGGCTGGCCCACCTCAAGGCAAACCAATAAACATTGAATTGTATGGAGATGATTATAATGCTTTAATTGATGAAGCAGAGAAAATGAAACACTTCATTAACAAATCACATATTTATGGTATCGAAGAGTTAAATTTAGATATTCAGACAGGAAAGCCAGAATTAATTGTGGATATTGACAGGCAAAAAGCCAAAAGATTTAATTTATCTACAGCTCAAATAGGTTCTACAATAAGAACAGCATTATTTGGAAAAGAAATATCCAAATACAAAGAAGGGGAAGATGATTACAAAATCATACTAAGAATGAATGATTCTACCCGATATAATATGGATAATCTTATCAATCAAAAAATTACATTCAGAGACCCAAGCAATGGAAAAATCAGCCAGGTACCAATTTCATCTGTGGCTAAAGTAAAAAAAGCAAGCACGTTTAGTGCGATTAAAAGAAAAAATTTAAAACGTTTAATATCTATACAATCTAATGTGATAGAAGGAGCTAACCCAACAGAAGTAGTGGATAATGTTAAGCTGTTATTAAAAACGTATCCAATAGATAGTAAACATAACTGGAAAATTACCGGACAACAGGAAGAGCAAGCAAAAGAAATGAGTTTTTTGAGCAAAGCTTTAATGATAGCAGTATTTTTAATTTTTTTAATAATTGTTGCACAGTTCAACTCCATATCTGCTCCAGTTATTATTGTTACATCTGTTGTATTTAGTTTAATAGGAGTATTTTTAGGGCTGGTTATTTTTCAAATGGATTTTATTGTCATGATGACGATGATTGGCATCATTTCATTGGCAGGTATCGTTGTAAACAATGCTATTGTATTGATAGATTATACTAAGCTGATAATGGAGAGAAAAAAAATAGAATTGAATGTTAAAAAATTACCAATGCCAGATGTTGTTGAGGCAATTATTGAAGGAGGTAAAACAAGATTAAGACCAGTATTGTTAACAGCAATAACTACCATTTTAGGGCTAATGCCATTAGCAGTTGGTATGAATATCAACTTCTTCACTTTGTTTTCTGAATTAGACCCTCAAATTTATT
>CAYRAD010000025.1:0-13899 GCA_964422135.1 uncultured Vicingus sp. | reverse complement strand
TTGAAGATACAGTGTTTTGTCCAACAGGTGATGTTTCTAATGCTGTGGGTTGGTCAAACTATAGTGACCAATCCCCTGATTATTTCCATTCCTGTACCTCTGTTAATGATTTTTCTGTACCTAACAATTGGGGTGGTTACCAGCCTGCTTCAAGTGGCAATGCTTATTGTGCATTAAGTGCTTATTACCCTGTTAATCCAAACAAAAGAGAAATTATTGGTAGTAATTTATCTGAAAGCATGGTAATAGGCACGAAATATTACTTCTCTATGAAGGTAAACCTTAGCATTGATAGTTATATTTCATCAAGTTATGCCTGCAATAAATTAGGGGTTCGATTTTCGACCGTCCCTTACTCAAACTTCAATCCCACACCAATTAATAATTTTGCTCATGTTTGGACAGATTCAATAATAACCGACACTACCAACTGGACAACCATTTTCGGCTCATTTACTGCTGATAGTGCTTACTCCTATATTGCCCTTGGGAATTTCTTTGACGATTTAAATACTGATACCATAAAGGTTGTAAGCGGCACGCCAGCTTTTGTTTTTGCATACTATTACATAGATGACGTTTGTGTTTCAACAGATTCTGCTTTTGCATACAATTACAGTTTCACTACTGGCATTACCGAGAACGCTTTAAAAAATCAAGTATCTGTTTATCCCAATCCTGTTGTGGATTACCTAAACATTCAAAACAATGTTAACGAGCCTTTTGATATAAGTATTTACAATGTTCTTGGAGAACTGATTTATTCAAAGCAAAACGTAAATAACAAAACCCTCTCGGTAAACCTAACTGATGCCCAAAAAGGCTTACTGTTTGTCAATATTGAAACAAAGACAGAATCAATCAATTATAAACTTCTTAAACTTTAAACACATGAAAAAATCAATACTACCCCCCTGCTGGTGCGAGTTTAGCGTAGCGTAACTCGTTCCGTTTATAACTCAACAAATCTAAAATTCCTTATGATTTTGTATATTTAAAACGCAAAATCATACAACTATGAAACAACTACTAACCATATTAATAATTTGCTCCCTTCCCTTCGGGAAGGGCTGGGGATGGGCTGTTAATGCTCAAAACCTTGTGCCTAACTTTAGCTTTGAACAATATAGCACTTGTCCAACAACAGGTGATGAAGTTAATTTGTGTACTGGATGGAGTAAGTATTGTGCAAACATGTTTTCCCCAGACTACTACAATTCTTGCTCTTCTTCAAGTGCTGTAGGTGTTCCTCAAAGTTCATTGATATACCAACAAGACCATCGAAATTGTAGTGCATATATTGGATTAGTAACATGGTCTTCTGCATTTGCGACTGATAGAGAGATAGTAGGTATTCAATTAAGTCAACCTTTAACCATAGGTCAAAAATATTTTTTATCATTCTATACCGTTATGGCTGGTAGTGAAGATGCCTCTTTTTACTATGAAAGCCCTTCGAATAACATAGGCATGAAACTTTCGACTGTTTCCTACAGTACTTCTAATCCAGCACATATAGATAATTTTGCTCACTTACGTTCTGTTTCTGTGATTTCTGACACTGCAAATTGGGTGCGTATTTCGGGTAGTATAATAGCTGATTCGGCTTATAACTACCTAATTCTTGGAAATTTTTATGATGACTCCAATACTGATACAACCACCCTTAACTGTCCAAGTTGCATAAATGATTATAGCTATTATTTAGTTGATGATGTTTGTATAAGTACAGATTCTGCTTTGTGCAATGGTGGAATTGATGCTTTACCATGTAATGTGTCAGTTGAGGAACTTGATATGATAGACCAATTTGTTTTTTATCCAAATCCAGCTAATGATTTCCTTAACATTCAAAATAATTTTCATTCATCTTTTAATATAAACATTTATAACACTATTGGGCAACAACTTTATAGCGAACAAAACATTATTTATAACAATTTACAATTAGATATTAGCAATTATACTAATGGTTTACTTTTTATTACCATTACTTCTAATAATAATCAATTTACTTATAAACTTTTAAAACATTAAACTATGAAAAAGAGGCTATTAGTTTAATAGCTTCTTTTTATAACACATTAATTTGCAAATTTTAACGTTTACACTATTTTTATCAAACAACTTAATACTATATTTGCCACATGTTAAAAAAATCGGCTTTCGTAATACTTCTTATTACTTTTCTTGGATATGGTTGCAGTAAATATCAAAAGTTGCTGAAGAGTTCAGATATGGACTTAAAATATGAAGCAGCTTTGGCCTACTATGATGATGAGAAATACGAAAAAGCAATGCCTTTGTTTGAAGAATTAATTCCATTGTTTCGTGGTACTGAGAGAGCGGAAAGAGTTTACTATTGTTATTGTTATTGTAATTACCAGTTAAATTTATTATATGCAGCAGCCTACCATTTTAAAAAATTTTCTATTACTTATCCCCTAAGTAAACATGCACAGGAAACATTGTTTATGTATGCTTATTCTAATTATCTTTTATCACCAATACCTACACTTGATGCAACAAATACAAACACTGCAATAAATGCCTTACAATTATTTATTAATACTTATCCCGAAAATGAATTGGTTGATTCCAGTAATGTGTTGATGGATAAACTAAGAATGAAACTGGAAGAAAAATCTTATTTAAACGCTAAACAATACTTTAAAATATTTAAATATAAAGCAGCAATTATAGCGTTAAATAATACTTTAAGAGATTATCCGGAAACAAAATATGCTGAAGAAATAGCATTTTTAATTCTAAAATCTAATTTTTTACTATCAGGAAATAGTATAAAACAAAAAAAATTGGAAAGAATTAACGATACTATCGAAGCTTATTATAACTTTGCAGATTCTTATAAAGAGAGTAAATATTTAAAAGAAGCTCAAACAATATTTACAAAAGTGAGCGAAATGAAAACAGAGATGCTAACAGAAAATTTATAATGATGAATTTTAAAAACACAAATGCTGAAACTACAACCATTACTCGTAACTTGGATGAAATTGAAAATGTTACGGGTAATATATACGAATCTTGTGTAGTGGTTTCTAAAAGATCGAACCAAATTGCCGTTGACTTAAAAGAAGAATTAATAGGTAAGTTAAATGAATTTGCTTCCAATTCTGATAATTTAGAAGAAATTTTTGAAAACAGGGAACAAATAGAAATTTCAAGATTTTATGAAAGACTTCCAAAAACCAATGCTATAGCATTGAAAGAATTTTTGGATGACAAAATTTACTATAGAAAACCTGAATCAGAAGAAGGAGAAGTATAATAATATTAGTGCAATGTTAAGCGGAAAAAACATCCTTCTTGGTATTACAGGAGGTATTGCAGCATATAAAACCGCAAATCTTATTCGATTATTTAAAAAGGCAGGATCCAACGTTCAGGTGGTGATGACTCCTGCTGCAAAACAGTTTATTACACCATTAACTTTATCAACATTATCGGAAAATCCGGTTTTTTCTGAGTTTTCTGATATGAATACCGGAAAATGGAATAGCCATGTTGAGCTTGGATCATGGGCTGACTTATTTATCATTGCTCCTGCAACAGCCAATACCATTGCTAAAATGGCTAATGGAGTTTGCGACAATTTACTATTGGCTACTTATCTTTCAGCTAAATGTTCTGTTATAGTTGCCCCCGCAATGGATTTAGATATGTACAATCATGCAACCACTAAAGAAAACCTGAAGAAGCTAATAAAAAATGGTAATCAGGTTATTGATGCCAGAGAAGGAGAATTAGCAAGTGGATTAGTAGGCTTAGGCAGAATGGAAGAACCTGAAGAGATTTTTAATTACATCTTCAATTACTTAAAAAAAGGTTTAAAACTATCAGGAAAGAAGGTTATAATAACAGCCGGTCCCACTTATGAACAAATAGATCCTGTTCGTTTTATAGGGAATAACTCTTCCGGAAAAATGGGTTTTGATTTGGCAAAAAAGGCTGTAAAGCTTGGAGCTGAAGTAACTCTAATTTCCGGTCCATCTAAATTAGATACTCCTATTGGTTCGGTAAAAAGGATAGATGTAAAATCTGCAGAAGAAATGTATAAGGCTGTTGTTGATTCTTATAAAGATGCTGATATCATTATTATGGCAGCAGCCGTTTCTGATTATTCACCTGTAACTCAGAAAAAAGATAAATTAAAAAAGTCCGAAAAGGAGCTTCACATTAAATTAAAATCAACTAAAGATATTCTAACATTTGTTGGTGAGAATAAGACTACAAAACAGTTATTAGTTGGGTTTGCCTTAGAAACCAACAATGAACTAAAGAATGCTAAAGAAAAGCTAAAAAGAAAAAACCTTGATTTTATAGTACTTAATTCCTTAAATGATAAAGGTGCAGGATTTGAATTTGATACGAATCAGATCACTATTATAGATAAAAGCAATAAAGTAAAAAAATACGAGTTAAAATCTAAATCGGAAGTGGCTTCCGATATTTTTAATAAAATCATATCTTTACTTTAATTGTATGCAAAATCATTTTAAAATAGTATTATCCACTTTGTTTTCATTGTTATTGCTTACGGCAGAAGCACAGGAATTAAATTGTAATGTACAGATTAACTCCTCTCAAATTCAAGGCTCTGACAAAAGTGTATATGATGCGATGCAAAAATCCATTTTTGAATTTGTTAATACCCGAAAATGGACTAATAATGTTTATAAGAATTCAGAAAGAATTGAATGTACTATATTAATAAATATTACAGAACAAGTTTCCACCAATGAATTTAAAGGGACTATCCAGATACAATCACGAAGACCCGTTTTTAATACTTCATATTACACAACTTTACTAAATCATATTGATAAAGATTTTGAATTTAAGTTTAATGAATTTGACCCTCTTATTTTTTCTGAAACCACATTTTCATCAAACCTCACATCTGTTATTGCCTATTATGTTAATATTATTATTGCCTTAGATTACGATTCGTTTTCATTAAATGGAGGAACTCGTTATTTTCAAAAAGCACAGACTATAGTCAGCAATGCTCAAAGTGCTCAGGAATCGGGATGGAAAGCATTTGAAAACGATCGTAACCGATATTGGCTAGTAGAAAATATGCTTCATCAAAATTATTCTCCCTTAAGAGAATGTAATTATAAGTACCATCGATTAGGTTTTGATGCTATGGCTCAAAATGTACAGAAGGGAAGAGCCGTGATACTAACTGCATTGAAACTTTTAGAAAAAGTATATGACAGAAAACCAGGTTCGTTCTTACTACAAATTTTCTTTAATTCAAAATCAAGCGAAATAGTTGAACTTTTTGCTGAAGCCTTACCCAACGAAAAATCAGAAATTACCAATTTACTTAATAAGATAGACCCTAACAATTCAAGCAAATACGATAAAATAATTAAAGGTAAATAAATGTTAAAGCATTTATCTATAACCAATTATGCCATTATTAAAAATCTTGAGCTTGATATTAATAAGGGCTTTACTGTTATTACCGGAGAAACTGGTGCCGGAAAATCTATATTGCTTGGAGCATTATCGCTTATTTTAGGACAACGAGCTGATACATCTGTTTTAAATAATAAACAAAAAAAATGTATTGTTGAAGGTGAATTTAGCTTTGATAAAGAAAAGTATAGCAGTTTTTTTGAAAAAAATAATCTGGATTTTGAACCTACTAATATCCTGAGAAGAGAAATTAGTGCCAGTGGGAAAACCAGGGCATTTATTAATGACACACCTGTTGGTTTAACTATTTTAAAGGAATTAACTTCCCAACTAATAGATATTCATTCACAAAATCAAATTTTAAGGTTACAAGATAATAGGTTCCAGATTGATGTTATAGATGCATTTTGTGAATTGGATAAAGAAGTTTCTTTATATACTAAAAAGTATAAAACTTATTTTGAAAATAGTAAAAAATTAAATGAATTAATCGAAGCAAAAAATAAGCAAAATTCTGATTATGATTATATTGCGTTTCAGGTCAAAGAGATTGAGGAACTGGACTTAAAAGAAAATGAAAAAGAAAATATTCTCTCAGAGTTAGAAATAATTAATAATGCTGAGGAAATAAAATCAACCCTCGAAGCTTCGACTAGCTTATTGATTAATTCAGAAAATAACTTGCTTTCCGAACTCAAAAATGCTGTAAAATCGTTTGCGAAAATCAGCGACTGTTCAGAACAATATAACTCTATTTATAAAAGGTTAAATAGTTTGGTTATTGAACTTGAAGATATTGCAAGAGAAATCGATAATTCTAACAATACTTTTGAATTTAACGCTGAAGATCTAACTTATCTAAATGAAAGGTTAGGTAGGATATTCTCTATAGAACAAAAACATAATTTATCATCAACTGCCCAATTATTGGAGTTATTAGAGAAACTTAAAATTCAGCTAGCTGATTCTGCTTCTTTTGAAGATAGGATTGAAGAGCAAAAGAAATTAGTTAAGCAACAAGAAGAAGAATTAACTCAGTTGGCTTCTGGTATTTCAGAAAGAAGAAAGAAAAGTTTTAAAGCACTTACAAAGAACATTACATCAAATTTAATGCAATTGGGCATGAAAGATGCTTCATTTGATATTACACATCAAAACCTTCCTGTTTTAAGCAGTAATGGGATAGATAAAATAGAATTTTTATTCTCATCCAACAAAGGAGTAGAATCCAAACTTTTAAATAAAGTAGCATCTGGTGGTGAACTATCACGTTTAATGTTAACCATAAAATCAATTTTGGCCAATAACAAAAACCTTTCAACTATAATTTTTGATGAAATAGATTCTGGAGTTTCAGGAGATATAGCCGATAAAATGGCTGTAATAATGCAAACAATAAGTAGAAATATTCAGGTAATAGCAATAACACATTTGCCTCAGGTTGCTGCTAAAGGAGAATTTCATATCAAAATATATAAAGAAAATATAAATGGTAAGTCTACGACTCGCTTAAATCAATTATCAAAAAAAGAAAGAGTAGAGGAAATTGCTAAAATGTTAAGCGGTGAAAAAATGAGTGATGCCGCAAAAGAGAATGCCATGGTATTATTGGGTAATCAATAATATATAAATCATAAATTTTACAATAAATATATTAACTTTGATGTTGATTATGTTAATCAATGAGGAGATTTAAAAAATATTATCTATTAATTTTACCAATAATATTATTCTTATTTATAAATTCTACAACCAGTTGTAATCCTTATAGGAGAGGAGCTACAGTTAGGCAAGGAGGTGCTCCACGACAAATGAAATATCATTCCAGACCGGCATCGGCTAAGCGTCCTAGAAAAAATAAATATTAATTCAACTTTACTTTATTTTATCCATATATTTGCGACCATGTAAAAACTATTATGTATGTCTAACAATCTTTTAAAAGGAAAAAAGGGAATTATTTTCGGAGCACTTAATAAAAACTCTATTGCATGGAAAGTTGCTGAAAGAGCTCATGAGGAAGGTGCTGAATTTATTTTAACCAATGCTCCTGTAGCATTAAGAATGGGTGAGTTAGACGAACTTGCTAAAGAAACAAATTCTGATATTATATCTGCTGATGCAACTTCTGTAGAAGATTTAGAGTTACTATTTGATAAAGCAATTGAAAAATATGGTAAAATAGATTTTATCTTACATTCCATTGGGATGTCAATTAATGTTAGAAAAAATATTCATTATACAGAAAATAATTACGATTACTTTATGAAAGGGATGGATGTATCTGCTGTTTCATTTCATAAAGTTATGAAGATAGCCATGCAAAAAGATATCATGAATGAATGGGGTTCTATTTTAGCATTATCATACATTGCAGCACAAAGAGTTTTCCCTGGATATAATGATATGTCTAATGCCAAAGCATTATTAGAATCAATAGCCAGAAATTTTGGTTATCATTTTGGACGGAGAAAAAAAGTAAGAGTAAACACCATTTCGCAATCTCCAACAGCAACAACAGCAGGTAGCGGAGTTTCAGGATTCAGTTCATTTATTAGCTATTCTGAAGATATTTCTCCCTTAGGTAATGCAAACGCTATGGCCTGTGCAAATTACTGTATATCTTTGTTTTCTGATCTTACCAAATATGTTACCATGCAGAACTTATTTCATGATGGAGGCTTTTCAAGTACTGGCATGAGTGAGGTTGTTATGGAAAAATATAAAGGTGAATAGATTTTATTGCCTTCTTTACTTTTTCTTAGATGAAAAGTAAACAAAAATCAATATGTACTTTCCAGCTTAATAAGTTGTGAATAACTTAAATCTTAATGTTTAAAGATTAACTTATCGCAAGAGTTTATATTATTATTTTTGTTGAATAGTTAATATTCACACTAAAATTTTAAAAAATTAATAATGAATTCTGGTTCTGAATACCTGAAAATCAATAAGATATTAGTTGCTAACCGAGGAGAAATTGCCATCCGAATTTTGAGGGCAGCTACTGAGTTAGGTATTAAGACTGTTGCTGTATTTACCCATGAAGACAGGTATTCCTTACATAAATTTAAGGCGGATGAAGCCTATCAGATTGGTAGGGATGATGAAGCACTTAAACCATACTTAGACATTGAAACGATTGTTCAGCTGGCTAAAGAAAAAGGAGTAGATGCTATCCATCCGGGTTATGGATTTTTATCCGAGAATGTTGAGTTTGCTAAAAGATGTAGAGAAGAAGGAATTAAATTTATTGGTCCAACACCAGAGGCAATGGCCATGTTGGGCGATAAGATAGCAGCAAAAAAAATAGCACTTGAAACAGGGGTTCCTGTTATTCAGGATAATCAGCAGGATGTTACTTCGGTAGAAATTGCCATTGAAGAAGCAGAAAGAATCGGTTATCCTGTCATGTTAAAAGCTGCTTCCGGTGGTGGTGGAAGAGGAATGCGGATTATCAGAAACAGGGGAAGCATCAGTAAAGCCTTTAACGAAGCCCAAAATGAGGCACTCCGTGCTTTTGGTGACGATACTGTTTTTATTGAAAAATTTGTAGAAAATCCCAAACATATCGAAGTTCAGATTATGGGCGATGAACATGGAAATCTGGTTCATTTGTATGAAAGGGATTGCTCTGTGCAACGAAGGTTTCAGAAAGTGGTGGAAGTAGCACCTTGCTCATCCATTAAGCAGGAAACGAAAAAGGCCTTATACAAATATGCATTGGACATTGCCCGGCATGTCAATTATAGCAACGTGGGAACGGTGGAGTTTTTAGTGGACAGCGAAGAAAACATTTATTTTATTGAAGTCAACCCAAGGATTCAAGTAGAGCATACGATTACTGAAGAAATAACGAGCATAGACATTGTGCGTTCGCAGATTGTAATTGCTACAGGAAGGAAACTGGAACATCCTCAAATTTTTATTAAAAGCCAGAACGATGTAAAATGTAACGGTTTTGCTATTCAGTGCAGAATTACCACCGAAAATCCGTCAGCCGATTTTATACCCGATTACGGAACCATTATTGCTTATCGTAATGCAGCAGGTTTCGGCATTCGATTGGACGAAGGAAGTTCATCTCCTGGCACTAAAATAAGCCCGTTTTTTGATTCCATGTTGTGTAAGGTTAGTGCATCAGGTAGAACCTTAAAAGGAGCAGCCAAACGTTTAAACAGGGCCTTATCCGAGTTCAGAATAAGAGGAGTGAAGGTCAACATTAAATTCCTTCAAAATGTTATCAATAACGAAACTTTCCAGAATGGAAATGCAACGGTTCAATTTATTGAGAACCATCCCGAATTGTTTGAGTTTAAACGTACCCGAGACAGGGGAACTAAAATACTCAATTACCTTGGAGAGACCATTGTTAATGGAAATCCTGATGTAAAATATGTGGACAAAAACAAAACGTTTATCGAACCTGTTTTACCCGATTTTGACCGTTTTGCACCTTTTCCTGAAGGCACTAAACAAAAGCTGGATGAGTTAGGTCCAGAGAAATTTGCACAATGGGTAAGGGCTGATAAACAAATTCATTATACCGATACCACTTTCAGGGATGCACATCAATCACTACTGGCTACTAGAGTTAGAACCTTGGACATGCTAAATGTTGCCGATCGTTTTGCTAAAAGTAATCCTCAGGTTTTTAGTATGGAAGTTTGGGGTGGAGCAACTTTTGATGTGGCTTACCGATTTTTAAAAGAATGTCCTTGGAAACGATTGCAGCTTTTTAGAGAGCACATCCCTAATACATTGTTGCAAATGTTGATTAGAGGCTCTAACGCAGTAGGCTATACAGCTTATCCCGATAATCTGATTGAACGCTTCATTGAAAAATCTGCTGAAAATGGAGTAGATATTTTCCGAATATTTGATTCGTTGAATTGGTTAGACGGTATGAAAACAAGCATTAAAGCAGTAAAAGAGAGAACCAATTCCATTGCTGAAGGTTGTATTTGTTACACCGGAGATATTTTAGATTTGAACCAAAACAAATATACCTTGGATTATTATGTGGATTTGGCCAAACGATTGAGAGATGAGGGAATTCACATGTTGGCTATCAAGGATATGGCCGGCTTGCTAAAACCTTATTCTGCCGAAGTGTTGATAGGTAAATTAAAAGAAGAATTAGATATTCCTATTCATTTGCATACGCACGATACTTCAGGCTTGCAGGTGGCTACCTACTTAAAAGCTGTAGAGGCAGGTGTTGATATTATAGATGTGGCATTGGCTTCCATGAGCGGTTTGACTTCACAACCTAATTTTAACTCGGTTGTGGCTATGCTGAACGGAACGGAAAGAGCTAGAGAAATGAATCTCAAATCGTTAAATGAGTTTTCTAACTATTGGGAAGCAGTGAGGGAGTACTATTATCCTTTTGAATCGGGATTGAAAGCCGGAACTGCAGAGATATTCGAACATGAAATACCGGGCGGTCAATATTCCAATCTTAGGCCACAGGCAAGAGGTTTAGGGTTGGAAGATAAATTTGAAACCATCAAAAAAAACTATCGTGATGTTAATTTATTGTTTGGCGATTTGGTAAAGGTAACACCTTCAAGTAAAGTTGTAGGTGATATGGCTATGTTTATGACATCCAATAATTTAACAAAAGATGACGTATTGAAAAAAGGCAATGAATTGTCATTTCCTGATTCAGTAAAAGCATTGTTTAGAGGTGACCTTGGACAGGCTTATGGCGGCTTCCCTGAAGAACTTTCAAAAATGGTTTTGAAAGGGGAGCAACCCTATACCAATAAGCCTAATGAATATCTGACTCCTATAAATTTTTCAACCGAGTTTAAAGCTTTTCAACAAGAGTTTTCAAAACATTGCAATGAGTTAGATTTTTTAAGTTACCGGCTGTATCCACAAGTATTTAAAACCTTTTACGGAGAGTATAAGAAATATGGCGACCTTTTTCCTTTGCCAACAAAAGCCTTCTTCTTTGGCTTAGAAAACAATGAGGAAATTATGGTTAAATTAGGAAACGGACAATCTATTTTGGTAAAATTACTGTATGTGACTGATCCAAATGAAGAGGGTATCCGCAGCGTTTTCTTTAAGTTTAACGGAACAACCAGGGTAATTGAAGTAAAAGACAAAAACTTTCAGTCTGCTAAAGTGGCTCATAAGAAAGTAGAATCGGATAAGGAAATCGGAGCTCCGTTACAGGGAAGTTTAAGTTCAGTTGTAGTAAAAGCCGGTGATACTGTTAAAAAGAACGATTCTTTATTCATTATCGAAGCCATGAAAATGGAAAGCACCGTTACTGCTCCTTTTGATGGAAAAGTAAAACAAATCCACTTAAGTGGTGGGGTAATGGTTCAGCAGGATGATGTAGTGGTTGAGTTTGAGTAGAAAGTTTAAATTCTTATTACCACAGCTTTATAAAGAGTTTAATCAATAATATACTCAGGTTAATACCAACAATACATGGCAAAACTACTAACGTGTCAATATTTTTTTAATTGCTAAATTTATTTTATATATACAAAATATTGAATTTCAAAATATGAGCAAGGGTAGATTATATTAAATAAAATAAAGACTATCTTTGAGGGGGAAATTTAAAATGCCACATTATGGAAACTACTGTTGATAAAAGAGCTTACCTGTTTGAACTAGGTGAGATCTATAAGTTTAAAGATTTAATTGAAATCTCTGATAAAGCTATTATCAAACAAATAATTATTGATGGTGATAACCAATCAATGGCTTATTATCAAGAATTTATAAAACTGGTTGCCATGGAAGTAGCACATGAGCTTAATAAAACTGAGTTCAACGGGTTAAAAGACAAGCTTGTAGCCAACATGAAACAATATTTAGAAAATAAGTAGGCATTAACCTTTATTTTCTCGGAGAACCATCACCAAATAAGTGCTTATATTTAATTGAAATTTACTATTGGAATTACATCTAGTGTTTCACTACTTTTACACTATAATTAAGTTATCAGTTAAATGAGCATTAAAAAACATTGTAACATTCCAATTTTTATTCCTGAACTTGCTTGTCCTCACAAATGTGTTTTTTGTAATCAAGAAAAAATAAGTAACACCTTTTCTATCCCTAAACCACAAGAAATTGGAAAAATAATAGATACTCATTTGTTAACTATCCCAAAAAACAGAACTGTAAACATTGCTTTTTTTGGAGGAAGCTTTACTGGTATTCCAAAAGAGGAAATGATTAACTATTTAAAAGTAGCACATACGTATGTTAAGGACGGAAAAGTAGCAGGTATTCGTATTTCTACGAAACCAGATTACATTACCGATGAGATTTTAGATATATTAGAACAATATGATGTAATAGCAATAGAATTGGGAGCTCAATCTACTAATAACAAAGTGTTACTGAAATCGGGGAGAGGACATAAATTTGATGCCATAGAAAATGCAGCACAACTGATAAAAAAAAGGGACATTGAACTAGGGTTGCAGATGATGTTGGGATTACCATACGACTCTTTAGCGTTGGCGATACAAACTGCGAAAGACATTGTTCGATTAAAAGCTGACACTACTCGTATTTATCCAACAATAGTAGTTAAAGGAACTGTATTGGAGGAAATGTACAAAAATGGGACTTATCAGGTTCTTTCGCTTGAAGAAGCAGTGTTTTGGAGCAAAGAAGTTTTAAAAATATTTATTGATGCAGGCATAAATGTGTTGAGGGTTGGTTTGCATCCTTCAGATGAATTGGAGTTAGGGAAATCATTAGTTGCAGGGCCCATACATCCTTCTTTTAAAGAAATGGTTTTATCCGCATTGTGGTTCGATGTTTTAACTGAACAATCTTTAAAAAAAGGAAAATCAAATATTCATGTTGCAACAAAACAATTGAATTATGCCATTGGTTATCAAAGTGTGAACAGAAATATGCTGAATAAAAATGGATATATCATAAAATTTATAGCCGACAAAACGCTTAATGATTTTGAATTAGATGTACGCTATAATTGATAAAAGAAGCACTCCTGAGCTCAAAAGAAACCTTTCAAAATACGTAGATGATGTGTTTGAGTTTGCTAGTACAGACATCACTTATAATTCTATTTCTGGACATCCCGATATTTTTATTTTTCAGAATAAAAAGCAATTAATTATTGCACCAAATACACCTCCGGATTTAATTAATTTCCTAAATACTAAAAAAATCACTTATTCTTTTGGAGAAAAACCTGTTGGAAAAACATTAGATAATAGTGTGTTGTATAACTGTTTAAGTACAGAAAAGCATTTATTTTGCAAAAAAGGTAAGCCTGATTTTACAATTCAAGAATATTGTAAGAACAAAACTATTATCAATTCTCCTCAAGCATATATCCGGTGTAGCATGTTTAATATTGGAGAGCACATTATAACATCAGATACTGGTATTGTTAAGGTTCTAAAAGAAAATAACTTTGATTATTTTTATTTTGAT